>JBLNAS010000227.1:0-6310 GCA_050259475.1 Methylocystaceae bacterium | reverse complement strand
GGTAAACGGATGAACCGCAATATGCGGCAGATGATTAATAAGATGTATATGTTTTAGCAGAACCTAATGTTCTAAGTAAAAATCAGATTAACCCCAGTGTTCGCTTAGCAAAGGAGATAGTAACTTGTATCGCAAACCTCACTGGCGTTTGTGGTTATTAATTATGGTGGCATTGGCCACCATTTATTTTTTATATCGGGTCCATGAAATAATGACGCCATTTGTAATAGGCAGTTTGCTGGCATATTTACTCTATCGCCCGGTGCGATGGTTGGAAGCGAAGGGATTGCCGAGAACGGTAGCCATCCTGTTATTTTATCTGGGGTTAGCAGCCCTGGGTTATTGTTTTCTATTTTTGTTGTTACCCCATTTCTGGCGAGAGATCAGTGAATTAGCGAACTATCTGCCGACTTATTACAATAATCTGTTGAAGTATTGGCAGGATCATGGGGGCAACACTCTGTCAGTGATTGATTTTACCCCCATAAAGACGCATTTGCAGCATATGGCGAATAACTGGCTTAAAAATATGACTACGGGTTTAATTAATTCCTTTTCGGTGATCATCGATCTTATTTTTTCCCCTTTGCTTGGTTATTACATCATGCGGGACTGGGATAAGCTGCGGCAGGGCTTTTTGAGCTTATGGCCAGTGCGAATGCGTAAGGATATTATCTATGTCGGTACCGAAATCGATCTGGTGCTGCAGGAGTTCGTGCGCGGAGAACTCACGGTTTGCTTGATTGAAGGGTTTCTGGTGGGAGTGGTAACTGTTCTGCTCGGTATAAAATTTGCGCTTTTGATCGGGATTTTGGCTGCGGTGGCCGAACTATTTCCCTATTTTGGCCCACTGCTGTCGGGGATACCAGCAGTGGGGATGGCTTTGTTGCAATCACCCCGACTGGCGGTCTACACCCTAATTGCCTTTATTATTATTCAACAAATTGAGGGTAATATCATATCACCACGTATTATCGGTGACCGGGTGGGATTGAACCCATTGTTAGTTATCTTCGCGTTATTGGCCGGAGGAGTACTCTTCGGGTTGTGGGGCATGTTGCTGGCAGTACCAGTTACGGCTGTAATCAAGGTGGTAGGGCGGTTCACTTATCAACGGTTAGTTTAACCACCTCTCACGTGTACAATTATTAGCCTGAGGGATTATAATGAAGGTTAAGTATATTTGACCGAACAAGGAGGATAATCCCGTGTTAACCGGTAATGAAATTCGCCAACAATTCCTTGATTATTTTGCGGCCAATGGCCATACCATAGTTGCTAGTTCTAGCTTGGTGCCTGTCAATGATCCTACCTTGCTTTTTTCCAATGCAGGGATGAATCAGTTTAAAGATGTGTTTCTAGGTATTGATCAGCGTCCTTATCAGCGGGCAACCACTTCGCAAAAGTGCGTGCGCGCCGGAGGTAAGCATAATGATTTGGATACGGTAGGGCGTACCGCTCGCCATCATACCTTTTTTGAGATGTTAGGTAATTTTTCATTTGGTGATTATTTCAAGAATAATGCTATTCATTTTGCCTGGGAGTTTCTGACCGGTGAGTTAGGGATTAAGCCGGAAAGCCTATACATAACGGTGTATAAGGATGACGATGAAGCTGAGCGTCTCTGGCAAGAAGTAGCTGGTGTTCTTCCGGAGCGCATTGTGCGTTTAGGAGAAAAGGATAATTTCTGGAGTATGGGCGAAACTGGTCCCTGTGGCCCCTGCAGCGAGATCATTTATGATCGAGGCGAGGAACATCGCTGCCAGGAGGAAAATTGTTTTATCGGCGAGTGTGATTGCGACCGCTGGCTGGAGATATGGAATCTGGTGTTTATGCAATATAACCGCGATCAGAGCGGAGAGATGACACCCTTGCCGCGACCGAGTATTGATACCGGTATGGGCTTAGAGCGGATAACGTCGGTAATGCAAGGTACAGCATCAAATTTTGATACCGACCTGTTCCAGCCCTTGCTAAGAGCGGTCGAGGAATTAACCGGTAAGATATATACGCCGGGAGCAGCCGGGTTCCCCTTTCGGGTCATCGCCGATCATGCTCGAGCCTGCAGCTTTTTAATTGTCGATGGGGTGTTACCGGCCAACGAAGGGCGCGGGTACGTGCTGCGCCGTATCTTGCGGCGGGCGATACGCTTCGGCAAATTGCTGGGGGTTAACGAGCCATTTCTCTATAAATTAGTCGGCACGGTAACCGAATTGATGGGTGAAGCTTATCCTGATTTATTAGCTAAACAGGATTTTGTTGAGCGGGTTATTCGTCTGGAAGAAGAGCGCTTTATGGTAACGCTCAGTGAAGGCATTCGTAAGGTGGAGGACATTATTGCTCGAAGTAAGGATAAGGTTATTAACGGTGCCGACGCCTTCATGTTATATGACACCTATGGCTTCCCCCTCGATCTAACTGAGGATATGGCCGAAGAGAATGGGTGTACTGTCGATAAGGATGGCTTTATAGCTAAGATGGCTGAGCAGCGGGATCGGGCGCGTTCAGCGCAAAAGGGTGGCAATGCCTTTGGCCGGGAACAGCAGGTGGCAACCATCCTGGCCGGAATTGATGTGACGGACTTCTTAGGTTATGAGACCATCTCAGCGACCTCCGTGATTAAAGCGCTGCTAAGTGAAAATGAGGAACTAGATGCCGCGGGTGAGGGTATGGTGACCATAGTTCTTGACCGCACTCCCTTCTATGCCGAAAGCGGCGGCCAGGTAGCTGATATGGGTACGATAACCGGAACTAGTGGGGTCTTGACGGTGACTGCGGTACGCAAGGTGGCAGGCTGGTTCCTGCACCAAGGCACACTCGCTGGTACCATGATTAAGGGCGAAAGCGTTAGCTGTCAGGTCGGGAATGAAAGACGACTGGATATTACTAGTAATCATACGGCTACTCACTTATTGCACAAGGCTTTGCGTCAGGTTATTGGTGAGCATGCGGAGCAGAAGGGATCGCTAGTGGAGCCAGATCGATTGCGCTTTGACTTCTCGCATTTTGCCGGGCTATCTTCGGAGGAACTAGTGCAAATCGAAGATATCGTTAATCGAGAAATTAGAGCTTGTCATCGGGTTAGTACGGTGGTGGCTCGGCTCGATGAGGCGCGGGAATTGGGAGCGGTTGCCCTGTTTGGTGAAAAATATGGTGAAGTAGTGCGAGTGGTTATGGTCGATGATTTCAGCCGTGAGTTATGTGGAGGTACCCACGTTCGCAATACTGGGGAAATCGGTATGTTCAAGATTACTTCCGAGGGCAGTGTGGGGGCCGGGTTACGAAGGATTGAAGCCCTTACTGGTCGAGGAGCCCTAGCGCATTTGCGGCAGCATGAGGAGCTGGTGGGTCGCTTATCTGAGACCTTAAAAGCATCACCATCGGAAATGTTAGGCCGTCTGGAAGATATGAGCCGGGAAACTCGGGCTCTCGAGAAGGAATTACAGCAGCTCAAAGGGCAAATGGCGGCTCAAGAAAGCCAGGGAGTGATCGATCAAGCGATTGAGGTCAAGGGGGTCAAGGTGCTGGTTGCCCGTTTAGGTGAAACCGATGCGGATACCCTGAGGCAGAGCGCGGAGAGGCTAAAAGACAAACTGGGTGAAAGCGTAGTTATCCTGGGTAGTATTGAGGATACCAAGGTCAACTTTGCGGCCTTTGCGGCCCCGGCCGTGGTGAAAAAGGGCTTGCATGTGGGTAAGATTGTAGGTCAAGCCGCGAAATTAGCTGGTGGCGGTGGAGGCGGACGACCGGACATGGCGCAAGCTGGTGGTAAGGACCCTTCTAAGCTGGACGAGGCTCTCGTTCTTGCTCGGGAATTAATCAGCGAGGCACTGGCTTAAATATTATAGCGGTTCAGGTATGAGGTGGATGTTGACCAAGAAAACACTGTTCAAAACGTTGATACTAGCAGTATTATTCGTGTATTTTGGCGTGGTAATCTATTCTGCGGTCAATGCTGAAGGCATTAAAGCATTATTTGGGATAAATAATGCTACCAAAGAAAATCTACACTTTATTGAGTTTGCATTGTTATACTTACTAATTATTGCGGCCTTGGCGATTTGGGGGCAGCTTAGTCTGCTAACAATCGTGCTGGTTGCTATCATATGTTTGGGGGCGGGGGTGCTCGATGAGTATCATCAAACCTTTGTTCCCGGGCGTACAGCCAGCTATTTTGACGTGTTTAAAGACGGGGTCGGGATATTCTTCGTCTGGTATATCGTGAGCTTATGTTATTTGCGTAGGCACCAAGGGTAATATATCGAAAATTTGTGCCTAATGCGGCAACAGGATGGAGCTTTTTTTCGTCGAATAAGCAGATAGATAAAAATCATATGTGAGGTGAGGGTCTAATGCCGGAAAATAATGAAGGAACCATGCGCTTCAGCCTGCCCCGGGAAGAGGAAACGAAAGTCGATCTGGTGTTGCGGCGGGTTTATCAGGCCTTGAAGGAAAAAGGATACAATCCGATTAATCAGCTGGTTGGTTACATGATTTCAGGTGACCCATCTTACATAACCAGCCATCAAGAAGCCCGTAGCTTGATTACCAAGCTGGAGCGAGACGAAATTCTAGAAATTCTAATTAAGCATTACCTTGAAAGCTAGGGTGAACGATTAGAGCCTGACCCCAATCGTTCACATTTGGGCTTTGGTTTTGCTCGGTTGACGAAAATGATATAGACTATTAGCAGACCTGTGCTGGGATTAACCGCATAGGTCTGTCTTGCCTTTAGGGTAATTTAGTAAATTTAAATCGAACAAGACACCGGTTATTAAGCTAGGTCAGAGAGGAAAGCGGCCTTTTTATGGAATATCGTTGGTTAGGACAAACGGGGATAAAAGTTTCCCGCTTATGCTTTGGAGCACTTACGGTTGGGCCACTGCAGGCTGGGTTAACTCCCGCCGCGGGGGGTAAGGTTTTGGCCTATGCCTTGGAGCGGGGAGTAAACTTTGTGGATACGGCCCAGCTCTACGGCAGTTATGCTCATATCCGGGAAGGCGTCAAGATGAGTGGCCAACATCCGATAATTACCACCAAGAGTTATTGTTATACTCAGCAGTTAGCGAAAGCAGCCCTGGAGCAGGCCTTAGATGAGTTAGAGGTTGACTATATAGATATTTTCCTTTTGCACGAACAGGAGAGCGAGCTAACCTTAGCAGGTCATGACGAGGCTTTGCGCTACCTGGTTCGGGCCAAGGCGGAGGGCCGGATACGTGCTTTGGGCATGTCTACCCATGCCATACGTGGGGTATGGGGTGGTATTAGGCACCCGGAGATAGAGGTCATTCACCCTATAATTAACCTTGCCGGGCTGGGAATTATGGATGGTAGCCGAGAAGAAATGTTGGCGGCTATAAAGGCTGCATTTCAACAGGGAAAAGGCTTATATGGCATGAAAGCATTGGGCGGGGGTAACCTTTTAACTCAAGCCTATGAAGCATTTCAGTGGGCGTATAGTTTGGACGAATTGTCCAGTGTAGCCATTGGCATGCAGCGTGAGCTTGAGGTTGATATTAATCTAGCTTGGGCTCAAGGTCGACGAGTACCGGAATTAGAATCGCAACTCGACCAGAGTATGCGCCAGTTACATATTGAGGAATGGTGCCAGGGCTGTGGTGAATGTGTGGCCAGTTGTTCGCAACAGGCACTGTATCTGGAGCAGGGGCAAGCTCAGGTGATTGAGGAAAAATGCCTTCTCTGCGGCTATTGTGCAGCGGCCTGTCCTCAGTTCGGCATACGGGTCTTTTAAATCGGAATCTGGTACCGGGCACCTTTTTCTTGCCGGAACCTAAGTATGAAAAGGAGGTTGTATTTTATGCGCTTGATGGGTTTAGATGTGGGCGATAAGCGTATCGGGGTTGCCGTAAATGATCTGCTTAATTTGACGGCGCAACCGATAGCGGTGATAGAACGCAAGGGTATGGAACGTGATTTGGCTGAAATTGATCGGCTATGTAAGCAGTATGAAGTGGAAAAGCTGATCGTGGGCTTACCGCTGAATATGAACGGGACTCTGGGGCCAAAGGCGCATCAGGTTCAGGAATTTGGCCATCTGGTGGCGGGTAATCTTGACCTGTTAATTGAGTTTTTTGATGAGCGCCTTACTACCAAACAGGCTGAGACTATGTTGATCCAGGCCGATGTTTCTCGTTCGCGGCGGCGTGAGGTTATTGATAAATTAGCAGCTGCGCATATTCTACAGACTTATATGGATGCCAAACGCAACCAGAATAAGAACCAACCAATTAATGGTTAAGCAGGCGATAAATCCAATGGTATCATTGACAATTCAGCCACTACTCATACT
>JBLNAS010000226.1:0-6047 GCA_050259475.1 Methylocystaceae bacterium | reverse complement strand
GCTAACACTCGCGAAATCGAGAATATGTCTGATCTCATGGTATCTATCGTTTCTCGGGGAAAAAATGCCATGGGCCAGCAGTTAGAATTTAACCGAATTACCTCTGAAGCTAACCAGGAGGTTACGATCGCGGTCTCGGAACTAAACACTCATTCTCAACGAATCGGTGAAATCGTTGCTACCATTAAGGAAATAGCCGGTCAGACCAATTTACTAGCCTTGAACGCTGCCATCGAAGCTGCCCGCGCCGGTGATGCTGGACGTGGTTTTGCCGTGGTAGCTGACGAAGTCAGGAAATTAGCCGAAGAATCTCGCCAAGCAGCTGCTAGTATCACAGAAATAATTGACCTGGTGCAGAGTGGAACCGAAAGAGCAATGAACAAAACTAACTTGAGCTCACAGGCTTTTGGCCAACAGGAACAGGCGGTTGATCACACAGTAGCTATTTTCGGCGAAATTGAACAGGAAACTGGCACCATCAACCAGGCACTCCAGCGTATGCGTTCTGGTTTCGATGAAGTCAACAATTCTTCATCCGCCATTGTAAGGTCAATAAAACTAGTTTCTTCTTCTGCAGAACAACTAGCTGCTGCGGTACAGGAAATTGCTGCGGTTACCATTGACCAGGAAAAAGCAGTATCTCATTTGAGCAACTGTGTAGTTGACTTGGATGGGCTATCTGAAAGGCTTCTGAAACAAGGTAATGATCTAGCTAACCAGTGAGCTAAATGACTTCAGTCCATAAAAGAGCACCTATCCCAGCGCGGGATAGGTGCTCTTTTCAAGTATAGTTGAATGGCCAACCTACTGGTTGGAATTAAATACTTTTAACCAGTAATCCTGGATAATGCTCTGACCATAGGTAGTACCAGGCACTGCCCAACGGGCATTAAGCGCTGTCCAGGTTGGTGCTATTCCCTTGCTAACCAGTTTGTAACGTGGATCAATTATTACTTTACCGGTGGGCAGAGAATTCTTGGTGGCATAAGCATATAAGTGTTGTATCTGGGCCTCGACCCCCGCCTGAGGAGTAACAAACCAGGCTCCATGAGTCCCGGCTTTAATAGATACCTGGGTAGGGTCAGCTCCATTCAAGCTTTCCAGGCCAGTCAAAGCACTACCGATAGCAAATAAGCCACAGTAGTTATTCTGCTCTGGGCGAACTTGTCCTGAAAACTGCCAATATCCAGTTTCCTTGGCTGCCTGACAAAAAGCCAAGTCCCCCCGCACCCCATATTCAGCCCCAATACGCAGATAGATGTCCGCCAAATCCGGAACCGGTTTTGGGGGAAGGTTTTTAGCAGACTGTATCCTGGTAGCATTGGCTGCAGCCCACCGTTGTAGCTGTTCAGCACTAGCTACCGAGTTCCCCATAATGCTCAAATTATATGTATCAATTGCTTGTCCATTAGGCAAGGTCAAACTACGCGGGTATTTTTTGATCTCGGCTAATAGTTTATTAAGCTGCTGAATTTGCTCAGTGTTAAATTCAGCCTCATTTCTGCCTTTTAAACTAGCTGAATTAATAACCCTACCATCTAATAATTTAAGATTGGTACCATAGCTAGCTAGTTCCTCAAACAAGCTACTAGTAATCGAGCCTGGCACCACTGGGGGAATTATTGGATCAACTACTGGATCTGTTGCTACCGGTGGTGTAGTTACTGGTGGTGCAACCACTGGCGTTTCTGGTGTAGCTGGCAAAGTAATTACGGGCTTGGCATCCACGGTGACCACTCTTAAACCTGCATTCCAATTAACATCACAATCCAAAGCCATAGCCACTGCTCTTAACGGGACCATAGTAAAACCCGGCGCCTTGATAAAAGGACTTCCTAAATCAGCTGGTATCGTAAGTGGGCTACCATCAACTACAATTCTTACTGCCTTAATGCCACTATTTCTCACCGGCACTACTGCCTCGTTCTTCCCCTTAGTGGTTAGCAGCACTTGCTGATTAAGTTGATCCCACTTGACTTGGGCACCCAGGTTTTCACTAACTACTCGTAGCGGTACATAGACCCGATCTTTTATTAATAACGGCTGGGGAGTAGGTGCTTTAATAACCAATTGTTGTTGGTTGATATTAATTTTAAATCCTACCATATCTGCCTGTACTGGTAGCGATATGAATACGAGCATGCAACAACTAATAAAGACAATCAACCGTGATCTTGACAACAATAGCACTCCCCCTTAAGTCTGTTCACAATTGCAGGTAATTACCTTATTACCACAGCAGGGACACACCTCATAATCACACCCCGGATGGTGATATCCCTCTTGACTAATCCCGCATCCCGGACACCTTTCAATAATCTCATCCTTACCTTTTCCCCAAGGTACTGGTTCATAATCTTTACCATTAAGCTGCAGCGCGAGTTTTAAACAAGAACGGCTGGTACTCTTTTCCTGACCGCACACATTGCAAATGGCCAATTTCATGCACTCCTCTCACCTAATTTTAGTGATCTTTTTTTGCTGGAGAAGTAAAAGCCCATCCCACGGTTTTTATCACCATATATATAGATACGATAAATAACGCTCCAGCTAACACCATCATCCAAATTCCGAGGCCTGGCTGCAAGCCTAAGCCTACCCTAACTGCCCCCCAGCTACCGTAACTAAGCATTACGGCAACTAATAAGGTAATTACAAATAGACAACGAGCACTGAATACTCGCATCTGTTCCAACTTAGCTGGTCCCAAAGCCTTTAACTGAGCAGGATCAAGATTAATAACCTTTTTCGGGTCATCCGGACGCATGATGGCAAAAATATTAATTAGGGTCATGCTAATGGTGGTGACCCCCCCAATAATCGGCAGCAAGATAATACTATTTCGTTTACCATATCCGTCAGGTAACCCCTGAAAATCAAAATGGCTAGCAATCCGAGCTGGTAATTGGTCATAGGTAATAATTACATAGATGGCAGCAAAAAATGTAATAATGAGAGGCAACAGATTAAGCCAAGCGGGATAACATCGATTCATTTTCTCTTCCAACAATACCACCTACCAATGGCTATATTGTATCAGTTTACCTAACAGTTAAGTAGTCAGATAATTCCTCGTTGCCGCCCTTTAATCATTGACCAGTTATCCTGTCTTACCCTATGCTGGGCAGGTAACAATAAAATTATAAATCGGCGATTTAGGGGGTTGTTAATTTGCCACAAGCCAAAATCGGAGAACATAGTGTACATTACCTGGAGGTAGCCACTGATACAAAACATGGTAGTATGCTATTTATTCATGGTGCCGGTGGGGAAGGTGCAATTTGGAGTAATTTGTTAGCTAAGCTACCAGATGGTTTCTCCGGTGTCGCCCCTGACTTACCTGGCCACCATCAGTCCGACGGTGATCCCAGTTCCTCCGTAAAGGATTATGCCACCGTTTTGATATCCTTGCTTACAATTCTTGATTTGCCAAGGCCTTTAGTACTGGTAGGTCACTCTATGGGTGGTGCGATCGCTCTTACCATCGCCTTATCTAATCCCGGGCTAATTGATGGCTTAGTTTTAATTGGTTCAGGTGCCCATTTGCAGGTAGCACCACAATTCCTAACCGCACTAGAAGCCGGAATTATGGATGGCAACTTTCTAGGACTCGGTTTTGCTAACTCAACTCCGGAGGCTATCAAGAAAATCTTTTTAGCTCAGGCGGCTGACATTCCGGTTCTCACCTTTTTTAAGGACTTTAGCGCTTGCAGCAGCTTTGATGTACGTGATCAGATTAGACAATTACATTTACCTCTGTTACTACTGGTTGGTGACGAGGATCGTCTTACTCCGCTGAAACTCTCGAACTATATTAAAGAACAAGTAGCTGGAGCTCACTTGATAGTCATTCCCGCAGCCGGTCATTTTGCCATGCTAGAACAACCTGCCGCCATAAGCACCGCATTAAGTGAATTTGTTGCCCAACTTGAATGAAAAAAGGCCGGTGGTCTAAAACCACCGGCCTTGGTATATGCCCAGCTCTTTATCTTCCTTTAAAAACTGGTTTGCGCTTTTCTTTAAAAGCAACCAGGCTTTCATGATAATCCTCAGTATGAGCACACTTCATAAGTCCTTGCCGCTCTAATTCCATCTGAGTTTCGATCATGGGCAACATGGCCCGGTTTAATAACTCCTTGGAGGAAGCATAGGCACAGGTCGGCCCCTTAGCCAGTCTCCTGGCTAACTCCATCGTGGCCGTTTCCAGCTCCTCAGCCGTTACTACTTGGTTAACCAGTCCCAGTCGCAGTGCTTCCTGGGCATCCATCAGCTCATCAAGCAAAATCATCTCACTAGCCTTAGCCAGCCCAATCAGCAATGGAGTCAGCAACGTCCAGGCTCCATCTGGATTTTGTCCAATTGAAGTATAAGCCTGCTTAAACCTAGCCTTTTCCGAAGCGATCCGCAGATCACAGGCCAAAGCAAAGCTCATACCAGCTCCGGCGGCTACCCCATTGACTGACGCAATTACCGGTTTGGGCAAACGGCGTATCAGGTTAATTATCATAGCTAGCGGTTTACTAAGTTCACGAAAGAATATCGAGTGATCTTCGGGATGGTATTCCCGAGCCTCTTCCAAGTTACCCCCGGGACAAAAGGTTGTCCCACTAGCAGTCAAAATCACTGCGCGAACTTCAGGGTCGTAACAGTCTTCTAAGGCTTCCACCAAATAACGGGCTTGATTTAAATCAAAAGCATTCTTATTAGCAGGCCAGTTCATGGTAATGACACTGATGCCATCCTGCTTTTTCCACTGTACAGGCTGGTCACTCATCAAATAATTATCTCCTTGCTAAAATGAAACTCTATGAATTAAGCTAAAGCCTTAGCTAGAGCGGGCACTACTTGATGAATATCTCCGACCAAGAAATAATCCGCTTGGCTAGCAATAGAGGCGTTTTCATCACTATTGACTGCCACTACCGTCTTCGCATCGCGGATACCAACTGCAAATTGTACCTGTCCCGAGATCCCTAAGACTATCGCCAAGCTCGGTTTACAGATCTTGCCAGAAAGTCCGATCACCCGATCTTCATTTAGCCATTTCTTATCAGTAGCTACCGGCTTGGAGCAGCCGACTTCCCCACCTAACACTCGAGCTAATTCCTCGACCATGGACAGGTCAGCTTGGCTATTTAGTCCTTGTCCAACTGCTACCAGAATATCAGCCGCATCAATATTTACACTGTCACCAGCCTTCGAGCGAGTTTCTAACAGTTTGACCATGGGCTTAACGCTAACGCTAAGCGCTTCAATAGTTCCTCCAGCCGCCTCAGTAGCTGCTGCAAAAGATTTGGCAGCAATAGCAATGACCGCACCAACAGGTTCAACACTGTAGGTCGCCACGGTAGCTCCACCAAGAGAGTTTCTGCTGGCAGTAAGTTTACCATCAGCAATACTCAGGCTACCAACCCCGGTCAGGCAGGCTCCACCTGATATCTGAGCCAGTCTTCCTGCTACTTCCTTTAAACGTCGGTTGCTGGAGAGCAGGATCAAAGCTGCTCCAGCTTGTTCTGCCACTTGCTGCAAAGCTGAAGCCAAGGCTCCAGTATCAGCCAGATTAAGGTTACTGTCTTCAATATTCCAAACCTTTACCCCGCAGGCACTTAACGCCTGGGCTAAACTATTATCATTAACTGCTGCCGCCTGGACCTCAAAGCCGAGAGCTTGGCCGGCAGTGACCAATTCGCAAGCCAAATTTACCTTATCACTATAAACAAGTACCACGGCCATTATAATTTACCTCCCGTACCCTTCGTTCTTGATGGCGGCTACTAGCTCTTCAACACTCTTAACTACCACCCGTTTACGATCAGACTCGGGTGCTAAATTACTGACCACCAAAACTTTACCATCAGCCGTAGTATCAGTACCAATCTCAGCAGGAGTCACAGATTCACGTGGTTTTTTACCTGCTTTTAATATCTTGGTTACTGATGGAATGGGGGCTTCATTAATATCTGAAACCACTGTAATTACCGCTGGCAATTCCACTTCCACCACTTCTTCACAGTCTTCCAAGGAACGCACTACCCGTGCGGTATTAC
>JBLNAS010000225.1:0-4878 GCA_050259475.1 Methylocystaceae bacterium | reverse complement strand
GAATGTTACGCCGGGTATCAGGGTCAAGAATGCCTAATAGCCCGCCTTCACGAAGCTGAACCCCATCATATTCCAAAACCAAGCGTAGATTATCCTCAAACCAAGCCCGCTGACGAGTAAGCTCCGCATCGCCAAAGGCTGAAATACTCACCCAATTGTCTCCCACCAAATACTCGGCTAGAAGAATTTCCTGTCCCTCGCGTTGACCAAGAACATAGAACGCCTGACAGTCAGCAAGAGCAAAGCGGCGCGCCACTAATTCCCGTAATTTAGTCGCCACACGCTCCTGGTCGGAGGTAGCATAGCGAATGCTGATAAACTTGAGGTTATCCTCGATAATACCATTATCGTCGGGACATAAAGCCTGCTCAAAGCTAGCAAATTCGCCGGAGATATAACTATAGGCGGTGACCACATCAACGGTATACTCTTTTACCAAACTGCTGCCATCAGCCTTAATCAGGGCATCGCCAATCAATCTTCCGTCACTCTCATCCTCAGCGATAATGACAATTTCCTCGCCGTTGATTACAATGTCGGCCAGGATGCCGGTCATGAAGCTTACCCCCTGTGAGCGGTTATACTCCATCCGGGTTAGACGCAGATGAGACCCATAGGGCAGTTCCCCAATTTCCCTTACATCCTCAAAGCCCTCCAACCCGTTAAACAGGTTATCAACATCGATTAATTGATGAACCTGGCAAAATACCGGGTGGTTATACGGATTATCCGGGTTATCATCGCGTAGTCGTTCTTGTCGGAAACGGTTGATGTGATTAATCAGCCATCCCTCGTCACGTTTGACCAATGTAAATACATATTCCATCTGGCAAACCTCGTCATCACAAGCAGTAATTGCTGTAACAAAGAGCATGGCCATGTTTTCTTCACGGACCTCACGATTTACCTGAGCTTCCATTAACATCTGCGCTTCATTGGTAAACTCCGGGTAAGCGCTAAAAGCTTCCTCACCATCTAGGCACAGCGCATCAAGCAAGCCATTGTCACCGCAGCGACTGGCATGCAAGAATGAATTCACCGTCTCCAAAGGGCTAAGCGACGGCATCAATCTTCTTATTAAATTGACGCGTTCGCTATGAGCAACTAGTGCCTCATGCTTGAGGTATGGTTGATAGATGCATCGTCCCAAAGCTGGGGGTGTCATATAATGTACATTTTGGCGGTGAGCTTCCTGAACCAGAAAACAAGCCTCCTGCATCTCTAGATCAAGTACTACTTCCCCTACCGGACGATCCGCTTCAAAGTCAGCCAGCGGCACCGTACTCAGCAAAAAGAAACTGTGTATCCCGTCCGAGTTAAAGGCCAGCACAAAACATTCTACCTCTAACACCAGTTCCGCCGGGCGAATATAGCAAAATTCTAGCTTCATCTGACCCAACTGGCGAGTACGGTAGGCTACCACTCGGTATAGAACCCTTTCTGGCACCTGCTCATCGATTTCTTCCACCCCAGCTAAAGCCATCTTACCCAGGGCTCGGTTACAGTCGGCCTCCAGTTCCGGAAATTCCTCCATCACTAAATGGAAGAAAGTTATCATCTCCGGCTCGTAAAAGGCGGACAGACTCTCTAACATTTGGGGCCGCACTTCATAAGGGACTTCATCCATAATTTCCATAGCCAGTAGCTGTCCTTCACGGCTACTGGTCAACAAGGCTATATCCGTAGCCAGGCTCTTGAGCAAAGCCCGGGGGAACATTGCTTTTTTACTTCTATTTTTCAATCCATTTCACCCTGTGCTTCCATTTTAGACTATGAAGCAGGATACCACTCCTAGTCACTGCATTGCAAATCCAGTACTACTTCGACACCCCGTTAGTTGTTACCTGCCCATCTATTACGAGCAAATAATGGATGTCTAATAGCCCCAAACCCCTTAGACCAATCCTATAGAAAAACAGGTCATTTATCCCAATTTATACTATTATTTCGTCCCTTTTACCAAAATAACCTACAAATTATCAATTTCCACCTTTACGTAATTCGCCATAATAAGTTACCTTATTAATGTAAGGGAGGGGACTAACTCGTATGCACCGCGTTCACACTAAAAATTTACATCCGGGCATGGAAGTTGCACGTAACATCTATGACGCGGAAAATCATATTCTACTGGCTGCTGGGATAATGCTAACCGAGAAACAGATAACTCGGATTGGTGAGCTTGGTGTCGGCTCAGTCTATGTACAGGACGAAGCATCTGAAGTTGAGGTCCCCGATATATTACTCATAGAAACTCGTTCCGTAACTATTAAAACCCTGAAAACTAATTATACCAGGTTAAAAAGCGGTTACCGGCTTGAAATTGGCTCCATTATCGCTAAAGTTGAAGAGATAATCGGCCAGTGTCTGAATAACCGGGGTGCCCTCGTTAACCTCACCGATATTCGCACCTACGATGAACAGACCTTTGCCCATTCTACTAATGTCTGTGTATTAGCGGTGCTGGCAGGCATTAGCATGGGGCTAAGTAATGAAGACCTGCGGAGCTTAGGTATCGGTGCCCTGCTCCATGATGTCGGCAAAATAACCATTGACCCCGAACTGCTGAATAAGCCCGCCCGTTTGAATGCTGATGAATGTGAGATAATCCGCGAACACGCCCAAACTGGCTTCACCATACTCAGTAATCAGGATGATGTCCCAGTCCTGGCAGCCTGTATCGCTTTTCAACATCACGAGCGCTGGGATGGTTCCGGTTACCCTCGAGAATTACGCGGCCATGAGATCAATCCGCTAGCTCGTATTGTAGCCGTAGCTGATATTTATGAAGCCTTGCTAGGTGACCGACCTTATCGAACTAGCTACACTGTTCAACAGGCGATTAAAACTCTGAATCGTCTATCCGGTATCCACCTGGATATGCAACCGGTCAAATCTCTATTAAGCAATATAGCCGTCTACCCAGTCGGGACCGTAGTTATATTAAATACTGGAGAAAGAGGCGTAGTCGTAGAGTTAACCGCTGGATGTCCTACCCGGCCCATGGTAAGAATAGTATACGACGCTCGAGGCCAGCGTATCGCCAATCCCTATACAGTTGACCTTTGTGTGATTAAAAATATTTATATCCTAAAAACAGCTTATGAATAAAAAAACAGTTATTATTTGGCAAAACTAAAATCCTAGGCCGCGAAGAATACTAATGATGCTAGCTTAAATATTTAAATGCATCCGATAACGGCAATTAATAAGGGAGGATAAGCCCATGACCAGATATCGCAATGAACATGGAGAAGATTTGAAGCAGAAGATCCATCTCTGGGGTGCTATGGCTATTCCCATCGCTTTTATCAACGGTCTCTACTTCGGCGGCTACATCACTCGCAAAGTAAGACAGTGGGGCATCGAAAAAGGCCCCATGGATTAAAACTGATATAAACAATAGCACCCGACTGGTAAAAACAGCCGGGTGCTATTATATTGCCACCAATAATAATGAGAATTTGGGGTCTGACCCCTTTTTCTCATTATTTTGTTATTTTACTTCGATGGTAGCTGCTTTTTGAAGCTTAGCACCGAAATCGGTCAAGGTCTTTTGCTTTTTGGCTTTTAAGGCGTCCTTAGTGACATCGTCTTTAATCTCAGGCAGCAATTTCTTATATTCAGCTTTATGCTTAATATAATACTCCACAACCTCAGTATCAGATACGGTCACATCTTTGGTTACTTCATCCTCAACCTTACCAGCGAGAATCTGTTTTTTCAAGGTAGCCTTAAACTCAGTTTCATTCATCTTAAGTGCCTTTAAATAATTCTGATAACCCTTATTTTTTTCGCTATCACCAAGCATAACTTTAGCACCCTCAAGTGTTTTGTTTACCTCAGCATCAGAGGCCGTTAATCCACGTTTTTTAGCCTCCTGCAGTAACATTGACTGCTTGATTAAATCTCTTTTAGCATTATTCTCAAACTGCTGATACAATATCTTGCTCTTTTCCTTGTCAAAAGGAGCCTGGTACTGAAACTCAAAATCAGCAATATAGAGCCTTGTCTGCTGATCAACCATTGCTTGGGTAATCTTTTCTCCATTAACAGTCGCGACCGTAGAAAAGCTGCAGCCGGTAACCATAAAAGCCCCGATCAAGATAACACTTATAAAAATAAGTAATTTATTCTTCCGCATCAGTTTACTCTCCCTCTCCCATTTTAAATTTCAACCATCGTCTATTATACCATCATCTAGCCTATAGGAAAGAGGTGCAGTTTATTGCCAGGTTAGGTAAATATGGGGGTTATTCTCAGGCGGACGAGGAACCTGGAGCCGCCCCTCCCGCACATAATAGGTTTTATCTCCCACCATGACCGGACCGCTATACGGCCGCAAGCTATCCCTTTCCCTGATTTGAAGCGTTATCAAACTACTGCCAGAAATATTAGCCGGAACGGTACCCACCAGATAACGATCACTGCTAGTAAATAATTCCTGTCCGGGTTCCTGAATACTCATATTTATCGAGTACTCTGAAGCAGTATCGCCATAGAGACTCAAAGTTGCCGTACTATAAACCACTACCTCCCAAACCCCGGCGTCTGGCCTATCAATGCTAGTATTAACTTCAGGAATCCCATCTTCGCCAGGAACGCCATAACCGACATACCCAGTCCGCGCTACTTCTTGCCCCTGAGGACTAAAAAGCTGTACCCGCACCCGACCCATATAAGTCTTGTTAAGCATTGGCACTCGGGCGGAGATATTTAGCTTGCCACTCCCCGGCGGCACCTCGACAAAATAGCGTTGAACCATGCCTGCCGGTAATATTCCATCTAGGTTCAGTTGCGATTGGCTGTTCACTAAATTATAGGGTACCACCATAACCTGCGGTATCCTAAGATCAATTCCAGTCGTACGTGCATCAT
>JBLNAS010000224.1:0-9298 GCA_050259475.1 Methylocystaceae bacterium | reverse complement strand
TCAATATTAGATTATAAGCCGTACTGCCATAAAGTATTTGAGTGCTCTAATCTCGAGCAGCTTGCTCAGGCTATATGCGAGATTGATTAGGAAGCCCAGCGAAGCACAATAATTGAAAACTGGGTTAAAAAACGGATAACACAAAGCGCTATTGTTATCAGGTGGCGTACTCCAAACCTCTAAGGTGTAAAAGGTAGCCGATAGAGGAACGAGGTGTCGACCTCTTCCAAATTAGTTACCTTACCCCTTCGTCTGGGAAAGCCTAATGATAATCCCTCACGAATTAAAGTAACAAATATCCCCATCAACAATAGGTCGCAAGCAAAGGCTTCACTTTCGGCACTAACCTGGTTAGAATTCTGTTGGTCCCCCACCTGGGTTTCCTCCATGATTTATCCCCCCAACAAATAGGTCTACCTATATTAATAATATGTTGGTTGGTGCGTTCGGTAGCTAACAGGCAAAATAAGGAAATCGGCCTACAAGTCAGTATTTTGCAACCCAGTTTTACCCGGGGGTCAGGTTGAGCAACTTGCTCAGACACGTGCCTGGTCCCCGTAACTTTGGGATAGGAACGTGGTTAGATGGTTGGTTAATTACTAATTATATCGGAAATATACTTAGCAGCTATTGGCAACACATTTTGGCGGATCTTTTGAAAAGCTTGATAGGCTTTTATTCCGAACCAGTCCTTCGGCAAAACCTCAAGCGGTAACTGAGGGTCGGCTTGGATCAGATTAAATAGTTGAGAGCCATAGCTGTGTAGAAAAGGTAAGGCGATTAAGGCGGTGGGTTCACTAGTTAGTAAATCTGCCGCCGCCGGTTCTAGGTTTTGAATGAAATCTAGATATTGCTCAGCTAGCTCAGCTACCGGCCAGACTTGAGCCGCTATTTCTTGGTGGCTTAGCCCGCTAACCAAGTGGGCTTCCATAATAAGCATGTTAGCTGGCATTTCCCCGGTTTTCGCATTGATCGGGTATGGTGAAATCCATAGGTCTTTGCAAAGCCGCCCCATTGGGAGGTCAGGACACCAGGCATGCGGAGTTGAGCCAGCATCAATCGGGCTAAGTTCATTAATTACAAATAAAGTCCACAGACCGTTCCACCCACTTTGTTGGCGGTTAATGTTTCGATGGAAATTGACTAGCGTTTGCCGCCATTCGTCCAGAGCCTGATGGCCTATAGTGGTTAAATCATAGTAGACTTCACCACCATAGCGCCGATTGCTTAAGATACCACTCTGTATCGCCCGTGATAGGCCCATCCTAATCGCGGTCTCGCTTTTGCCAAAGGGGCTTAAGATAGGAAATATCTTTTTCAGGGGTATCGAGTTTATACCCTGTTCGGTTAAGAAGATATTAAAAATAAACATCAGAATACTACTGACACTATCTGGTCTCATCGTGGGTATCATAACTGCCTCCGTTAGAATTTAATCGGTTGACCGACGGTTACCACCGCATAGCCAGACCCAAAAGCTGACCGAAAGATATCCAGGGATGCCTGGTCGGCATCATGTCCAGAGATATATACCTTTTGTACCCTTTGATCTTTGAGAGTATTCACCGTCTTTTCCACCTCAGCTTTGGTGGTGCCACGGGAAAATACTTTGGTGCTGCCCATTACCTGCCGCCAGAAGGCAGATTCTACTGAGGTATAGAACAGGTGAGTTCCTCCCACTACCGCGTACACTGGTAAGTTAGTTATTGCCGCCGCTTCCCGCACCATGGTGTTGATTTGCGGATGCCCACAACCTGAGATCAGCACCAGTCCTTTACCTTTGACATTAACCATTAAAGCTTGTTCATATACTCTTCCCGGAATATACATCTGTTCCGTAAGGGGACCGGTTGATCCGATCTCTTGCCCTAGCAGGGAGGGGGTAGTTACGGCAGTAGTCTTCTTGCCGCCACAGGTCATGGCCATCGGGGTATAAATAGGGAGCGTTAAGTCTTTAACTCCGGCGGTAATTTCCTTATCTCTAAAGCTCATGCCACCAACATGATCCGGATGGTTATGGCTGATAACCAGGGCGGTAAAGTCAGTGAATGATAGCCCGAGGGTACCTAAATTACTTAACATCGGTGATGTTTTGGCAGCCTTCTTATTCCAACCGACATCAAAAAGAATACGGTCATTATCAGTCTTAATATAGTAGGAAACCGCATCTTCAGGAATTAGCTTTTCATTTGCAATGTGGTTATCGACTACCGGCATGATCTCTAACGAACTTACCTCGGGTAGATCTAGGTGTGAGGAAGTTAGGGTGTTATTGTGTACGGCCACTGCTTTTTTGCCACTATAAAACCGAATTACCAGTAAGATATTGATCAGAACGACAAAAATGACTAGCACACTAATGATTTTAAGAGCCTTTTCCATACGATCAGATCCTTTCATAACACAATAAATACAAAGTTATAAATATGTTATAACATATATTGAAATATATGTAAACTATGTGAGGGTATGATTTTAAGTCTTTTCCTACTTGGCAGTTCCATAAGTTAAAGTTAAGCGTTTCGATTAGACATGGTCGGTTGGTGGGGGATATATTGCCTTGTATTAAGCAGGTGATTATGACAGAATGGCAATTAATAGAGGATATAAAGATGATGTTCCTGGCTTAGAGGCGATAAGGTATTTGGCCAGAGAATGATTATGGGGAGGTAGAAATATGAGTAAAGTATTAGTGGAGACTAGAGGGCATGTGCTGTTGATGGGGCTTAATCGTCCGGAAAAGCGTAATGCTCTGGATTTGGATATGTACTTTGAATTAGCTCGGGCCTACGGGGAACTTAATCGCAATAAGGATTTGCGTTGTGGTTTGGTTTATGCAGTGGGTGATCATTTCACCGCTGGACTGGATCTGCCCCAATGGGGACCGGTCTTTGCCTCGGGTAAATGGCTGGATATGGAAGATGATATGATTGACCCCTTTGGCCTTGATGAGGATAATCGCTGTAAGAAGCCAGTAGTAATGGCTTGCCAGGGCATCTGCTATACCATTGGTTTTGAACTGTTACTGGCGGCGGATGTGCGGATCGCGGCGAACAATCTTCGGCTGGCGCAGTTAGAGGTTAAAAGAGCTATCTTCCCAGTGGGCGGGGCTACTGTACGTATGTTTCAGGAAATTGGCTGGGGGCATGCAATGCGCTACCTACTGACTGGGGATGAATTACCGGGAGCAGAAGCTTACCGCTTAGGGCTGGTACAGGAACTGGTTGAACCGGGACAAGAACTGGAACGGGCACTGGACATTGCTCAGCGTATAGCCAAGGCCGCACCGCTTGGGGTGCAGGCGGCTTTGGCCTCCGCTCGACGGGCACGAGTTCATGGTGATAAGGCGGCACTAGCTTCGCTGTTTGAGGAAATTGGTCCCTTGATGACCAGTAAGGATTCGCAAGAAGGTTTACAAGCTTTCCTGGAACGTAGGGAACCTAATTTTACTGGTGAATAAATAGTTTAAAGTAACGGATAAAGACCCCTGGCAATGATTAGTTTCATCGCCAGGGGTTTTATTATGTCGATTTGTCCGAATTTACCAGGTAAGGAAAGCAGTATTCATAGCGTATTAGTAGTAGCTATTATAGGAGGATTTGCATTTTTTATGAAAAGATTTACGGCTGTATTGTTGATGGTAATTCTATGGGCAACCCCTTGTTATGCTGGAACGCAATTAGATCGAGGTGTCTCCTGGGAAAATTCCCAGGTGGTAATGACCGATAGCCAACCGAATTCAGTTAATTATTTGAAAGTAAACTTAGCGGATAAAAAGATTGAGATCAAGCCAGTATTGGCTCAGAATAAATTCGCTGCGGTTGAGTCTTTATCGCAGATGGCGGCCACTTATGGGGCTATTGGCGGTATTAATGGGACCTTTTTTAATATGAAAGTCCCTTATACGCCAATAGATGATTTAGTGCAGGAGGGCAAACTTTTGTCGATGTCGCCCCGCCAAACCACTGCTCTGGTTATGACCTATGATAACCGGCTGTTGATCGATAAGACCCAACCCGAGATTTACCTGAATTTTGCTTCCGGTAATGTCTATCAGGTGGGTTATGTAAATCGCACTCCCGGTGAGGGGGTGGTCTTATATACTCCTGAAATCGGCACTAATACTAATAACCCAGCTAATACCTTGGAAGCCACTCTTGAAAAGGATACCAGCGGCTACTGGCGGATAACCGGAGTTTATAACGGTAGTGCTCCGATACCCCTCGATGGTTATGTTCTCTCGCTCCAGGGTTCGGCAGCTATGTCAGCCACCGATGATATTATGACCGGAAGTAAACTCAGTATTCAATTCAAGAATATGACTAACATCAGAAACCTGTGGGCTTGTGGCCCCGGTCTGGTTAAAGATGGAGCCTTAATTACCCCCCTGGATTACGAGGAATTGAATGGTTCAATCGTCAAGGATCGGAATCCTCGTTCCGCTGTTGGCCTTACCGCTAATAATGAACTGTTGTTAGTAACCGTCGACGGCCGCCAGGAAGGCATCAGTGCTGGAATGACCTTTGAAGAATTAGCTGAATTGATGTTATCTCTGGGAGCCGTGCAAGCCATGGCTTTGGATGGTGGTGGTTCTACCGAGTTGTGGGCGGGTAAGCAGGTGGTCAATAACCTAATTCTTGGCCAGGAAAGGCCAGTGATGAATGGCCTCCTGGTAATCAGTCAAATGCCAGTCTATGTCAACTCGGAGCGGCTATACTTTGATGTACCACCAGTGATTGAGCAAGGACGAACTCTGTTACCGGTACGCAAGATCATGGAAAAGATGGGTGCCGAGGTTAACTGGGATCAGGAAAAGCAGACCGTGGCTATCCAAAGTGGGAGTACCAGCATTAACTTGAAGATCGGGGATCGCCAGGCGATAGTCAATAACAAGATGGTTAAATTGGATGTGCCCCCGAAAGTGGTGGATGGGCGAACCATGATACCGATCCGTTTTATCTCTGAAAATTTGGGCTATAAGGTGCAATGGGATGCCCCCCGGGAACGGGTCTATATCGCCCAATAGGTTTGAACAGAGATACCTAAATCGAATATTAGACCGATCTGTCAAATACTGCATTAATTAACAATAACAAATGATATTAACTTTGGCATCTGCCCTGTATCATGATAGACACGATTTATTATGATAAAGGCTTTAATACCATTTATGACGTCTCCTAACAATTAGCGATCTATTTCGGTTATAGCTTTGGATGGTGATGGGGAGAGGATACTGTAATGAATAAAGCAAGGGTAATAGCTATGGTATTAGCATTTTTGCTGGTGCCGGCGATTATTTTGGGTGGCACTCAGGTTTGGGAAAAGCTTCAGGCGACAACTGCGCCTCAGGTATCTGAGCCTGCTCCAGTGACAAAGCCACCTTCACCAGCAATTCCAGAACCGGTTACATTGGTACCCTACTCGGGAGTTGTTAGTCATGTCTTTTTTCACAGCTTGATTGCTTTCCCCGATATCGCTTATTCTTCCACTGAGGGCAAAGGTGCTTTGGACCGTGATTGCATAACGGTAAATGAGTTTAACCGTACTCTGGATGAACTCTATAAAAATAATTATGTATTGGTCGATATTCTCTCTACTTATGAAGTAGTGAATGAAAATGGACAGTCGGTAGTAAAGGACAAGCAATTGATGTTGCCCGAAGGTAAAAAGCCCTTGGTGATGTCAATTGATGATATGGTTTATGATCCGAAGAAAATGGGTACGGGCATGGTGGACAAGCTTATTCTCGATGATAAAGGCCGTTTTGCTACCTATACCAAGCATAAAAATGGAGATGAAATTATCTCCTATAATAACGACATAATCCCGATCTTGGAGAGCTTTGTCGAGGAACATCCAGATTTCTCTTTTCAGGGTGCTAAGGCGACCTTGGCTCTGACCGGATGGGTGGGAATACTTGGCTATCGCATCGATGCTGATGCTCCAAATCGCGAGAGTGAGATCGAAGCCGTTAAACCGATCGTAGCTAAGCTGAAGCAAAATGGTTGGCGTTTTGCATGCCACGGTTATGGCCATTATGATGCTAATAAGCTTACTGCTGCTCGTTTTGAACGTGATGTGGTGAAATGGAAGACCGAAATTGAGCCGGTGGTGGGTCCCACCGATATCTATGTTTATCCCTTTGGCGCCACGGTGCCGGTAGCTAGCGCTCATTACCAGGTACTGTTGGCGCAGGGGTTCCGCCTGATGTGTGGAGTAGACATGCGGCCGTACTGGAAGAACTATGGACATTCCATTCTCATGGGACGGCAGGTGGTTGATGGCTACTCGCTTCGACATTACCAGCAGTTGCTGTCCCCCTTGCTGGATACGACGGTGGTCTTTGACACCGAAAACCGTAATCTGAGATAAAAAAATGGAACCCTGCTCCTAACTTGGGGGCAGGGTTCTTGTAATTTGGTAGCTATTTATTTTGGTTCCAGCGGGGAAAGGTTTGTAGGTAAACAGTTTCTTCACCCTCTAACCAGGCCATTATTACCTGGCCGGTCTTAAGGTCAGCGATAGCCAGAGGCTGTAGATTTAGTTTGCCGCTTTTCTTGCTAAAGCTGACTATTCTTGTATTACTGGCCAAGTTCAAATCTTGGGTTTGAGCGGTTAGCTTAAGTGGGGGCCGCTGACGGCCTTGGTGCCCTTGGGCTCTCATATTGGCTTTGGCTTCAGGTGTCAACTTTGGCCGGACCGGTTTCTCAGCCAGGGTAATAGTTACTTGCTTGCCATTGATCGACTTGATAACCCCACAGTAGTCAGGTTGGCGGTCAGGCCGCGTGCTATCCATCTGCATCATCATTGAGGTGTAAACCGCTTCTTCCGATAGCAGGTTGACTGTGGGCACTGACTTCTCACTAGCACATCCATTCAGCAGTAGCCCTGCTACTAGTAGGGTAACTAACATAAGTAGCCTTCGCATGTCATTTCCCCCTTGTCGATTTTGATTACCGGGTCATTAAAGGTGCGGTATCTTGCCACCTCCGATTCTCTAAAAGCTTTGTACTATCCTATACGGCAATTTCACTGAGCATGTATTAAGTTTTTGTCAAGAAGGTGAGGCGGTTTTGGAATTATGAAAGCCTCTATTGTCAGCAAACACTGAGAAATCGGCAGGAAAGCAACGGGGAGTAGAGAAAGTCTCCTTTGGATAACCCTATAAGTTTTGAATGTTTGTACTGCTAGGGGAAGAAGGAGGAGTGTTTAGTGTTAACCCGCAGAATACAGGTAGATGTCGATCTGGTACCGGGGCGAGGGTACGGGACGCATGCCCAATTTAGTGATTATAACCACGACATCGTGCTGGATATGTTATTTGAAATTGGCACTGGTAGGGTCTTGGAAGCCAAAGCTCAGCTTTTAAAGCACCCTTTTACCGAATGTGCTCAGGCTATAAAAGCTATTGATAGTCTAGTAGGTTTCCGAGCGGTTAACTTTGGCAGCCGTAAAGAAATCTTTCAGATGGTGGCTGGTCCAGGCGGCTGTACCCATCTAGCTGAACTGGTCATGGAAAGCATCAATGCCCGGATTCAAGCCGGTGACCAATTGGTGCCTGACTGGATTGATCCGGAACTAGTGGCCTTGCGTCGACGGCAGTGGGAAAATGCTTGGGCGGGTAGTTGTATTCACTACACCGAGCCCTACTGGCAACCGCACCAAGAATAAGCCAAAGTGAACGATTGGGGCCTGGCCCCAATCGTTCACTTTTTTTGTAGGCGGTTATAGATTTGGATGAGGAGGACGCTAACTACAGTGGCTAGTAGGCAGAGCAGTAACTGAGCTGAGTTCAGGGGAATGGTGTGTAGTATACGGTTGAGCACTGGGACGTAGACGGCCAGAGCTTGCAAGCCTAAGACCAGAATAATAGCTCCCCAAAGATAGCGGTTGGTAAGTAGGCTGTGGTTAAATTCTAATTTACCTCGATTTCTGATATTAAAGGTATGGAATAGCTGTACCGCAGCCAAAGTAACAAAGGCTACTGTGCGAGCAGCCTTTAAATTGCCACTGGATTTTAAGGTATAGACATAAGCAGCCAAAGTTGTCAGGCCCAACACCAGGCCATAGATTAAGATTTGGATCTTGAATTGGCGGGTCAAGATCTGCTGATCGGGGCCGAGAGGTGGTTGTTCCATGATACCCTGGTCGGGCGGTTCCCAGCCCAGGGCTAGAGCAGGGAAGACATCAGTTACCAAGTTGAGCCACAGAATCTGCAAAGCTTCCAGGGGCAACGGCACTCCGATCACCAGAGCCAGGAAAATAACCAAGATCTCACTTAAGTTACAGGAAAATAGATAGAGGATAAATTTCCGGATGTTACCGAAGATAACTCGGCCTTCACTGATAGCGCGAACGATGGTGGCAAAGTTATCATCGGAGAGTACCATGTCGGCGGCCTGCTTAGCTACCTCGGTACCTTGAATCCCCATGGCCACCCCAATGTCTGCCTCCTTTAATGCGGGGGCATCATTGACCCCATCACCGGTCATAGCGACAATCTGGCCCTGACTTCTCAGTACTTTGACAATCTGCAGCTTATCCCGGGGACTAACCCGAGCAAATATACTGGTATGGGGGAGTTCCAGGCCTAGTTGTTCAGGTGACATATGTTTTAGCTCTTTGCTAGTGATAACTTTGCCATAAGTAAGACCAAGGCGCTCACCAATGGCGCCAGCTGTGGTGGCCTGATCGCCGGTGATCATAATAGTACGAATTCCCGCCCGCTTGGCTTCCGCGATAGCAGCTTTGGCTTCCTCCCGGGGTGGGTCCATAATCCCGGCTAAACCTAAGAAGATAAGGTTCTGATAAGCCTCCTCTTCGATCGAGGTGACAGGTCGATAAGCCAAGCCCAGCACCCGCAGGCCTTGTTTACTCATCTCTTGATTCGCAGTATGCAGACGTTGTTGCCAATCTTCATCAATAGTCAAAGCTTGGCCTTCTACCAGGATTTGCTGGCAACTGGCTAGAATTATTTCTGGAGACCCCTTGGCCATTACAAAGAAGCCTTCCGGTATGCGGTAATAGACGGCCATCCTTTTTTCTTCCGAGCTGAAAGGGATTTCCCTTTCTTCTTTATATTTATCCAAACGCGCTTTTTGGACATCAAACCCACTTTTCAGAGCAGCCACGACTAAAGCGGCCTCCGTAGGGTCACCTACCGCTTGCCAGTGCCCCTCATCATCACGGGAAATGGCGGCATTGCTAGCCATCGCTCCCACCCGGACTAACCAGTCTAAATCTTTGGCCAGCCCGGTTGCGTCGGGGGGCAGGTCGAAGCTACCTTCCGGTTGAT
>JBLNAS010000223.1:0-4882 GCA_050259475.1 Methylocystaceae bacterium | reverse complement strand
TGATAAATTAATCTTGCTTCCTAATCCAGCGTGTTTTATCGGTCATAGATAGAGGGTTTTACCTCCACCAACAAAAGTTACTCCGGGATACCAAATAAGTTGAAGCAAAACAAGCCGCTCGATTTTCAAGCGGCTTGTTTTGCTGTGCTACCCGAGTTAAGTTACTATAACCGGTCTATGTTTGGCCTGCGTTAGTGTTTCTTATTATAAATAGGTGCGGAAGTTGTTAGCTCAGGTGGCGATTAGTTGGTATAAAGGGGCACTTTATTAATATGTATCAAAAAACAACAGGCAAGCTGTCTTAATTCGACAAGATATCGACTAAGACACCATTATTATTATATTAATGTGAGATTGATTGTCGACTGTTTATTCCACTAGTTTAAGCTTGAATTGAGGTGCTCGGGTGAAGATTGCTGAGAAGTCCAGGAAACAACTCCAGCAGGAGGTTGAATCATTACAGCACAGACTATCATTATATGAGCAGCTATCATCGAATGAGGGGTCACCCTTCTCAAATGTAGGCGCAAGTGTTTTGGTCAGAGCATTTTATCTGAGCCCGGTTTCGATGGCAATCTCAATCAAAGCCGATGGGCGTTTACTCGAAGTTAACCATGGCTTTTGCCGAGCTACTGGTTACCGTCCCGAAGACATTCTGGGTAAAAGTATTGACGATATGGCATTATTTATTGACCTCGATGGCAATCCGTTGGTCAACCAACTGGTTATGGGTAATGAAATTGAGGTCCAATACCGCACTTGCACCGGAGCATATCGACTAGCCATGCTAGCCATCGAAGAATTCCACCATCAGGATGAAACCTATAGGTTAGCTTCATTTGCTGATATAACACCCCGGAAGCTTATGGAGGTTGAACTGCGCAAATCTAAAGAACAATTACAGCAAATAATTAGTGCCAGTCCTGCCCCGATATGTGTATCAGCTCTCCATGATGGAAGGTATATGGATGTAAATGAGAGCTTTCTTCGAGTTACGGGCTATAGTCGTGATGAGGTTATCGGTAAAACTATTGAAGAGATTAATTATTTAGTAGGAGTAAAACGTAAGTTTTATGTCGACAAGCTGCTAGCTGGTGAACCAGTCAATAATTTGGGCATCGTAGTGCGAAACCGCAGCGGTGAAATCGGTTATTCGCTCTTGTCCGCCCAAATATATATGGTTGATGATTTACCCTGTGTATTATCCACGGTCATAGATATTACCGAAAGAAAGCTAACCGAACAAGCCTTGGCCGAGTCGGAAGCTAGATTCCATTCTGCCTTTCACTTTAGCCCAACGATGATGATAATTACTCGGGCTGACACCGGTAAAATAATCGATGCTAACACCGCTTGGCTGCAAACTATGGGTTATAACGTAGTTGACGTTATTGGGCGCAATGTCGGTGAATTGAATACCTGGGTGGATGACGACCGCCATCATATTGTTAGATGTATCGAAGAGACCGGCAGATTAGATGCTACCGAGGTACGGGTGCGAACTGCCAATGGACAGATACTATATACCCTCACTTCGGCGGTACAGACCAGTGTTAACAATGAGTTATGTGTACTGACCTATAGTGTTGATATTACGGAGCAGAAACGTATCCAAAAGGAATTAGCCCGCTTGGATCGACTCAATTTAGTGGGACAGATGGCGGCTTCCTTAGGGCATGAAGTCCGAAACCCAATGACCACGGTACGAGGATTTTTACAAATAATGCAAGATCAGGAAGGTAACCTGGAAAATCAGGAGTATTATAAGTTAATGATTGAAGAGCTAGACCAGGGCAACAAAATAATCTCCGAATATTTAGCTTTGGCTAGTGATAAAAAAGTCGATTTGTGCCCTTGCAATTTAAATTCGGTGTTGGAGCAGATTTATCCGCTACTCCGAGCTGAGGCTTTATTGCAAGAAAAATGGATTAACTATCATTTAGCAGATATATCTAAGTTATTGCTGGATGAAAAGGAAATTCGCCAGTTAATTATTAATATCGCTAACAATGGACTAGACGCGATGGCCCCTGGTGGCTGTCTGGAGATTTCTACCACTATGGAATATGGTCAGGTTGTTTTAGCGGTAACCGATCAGGGCGAGGGTATAGATCCCAGCTTAGTCGATAGATTAGGAACCCCTTTTCTTACTACGAAAAAAAACGGAGTCGGTCTCGGGCTTGCTATCTGCTACAGCATTGCCCAACGGCATGGAGCCAGTATCGACTTTGCATCCCATGATCACGGCACCACCTTTCGCATTAGCTTTAAGCCGTATTTAGCTTAAAGATACACTCTTTCCTCACTTATCTATCACCTGCCTCCGGTAAAATATTATTAGAATTAAGCGGTTTGAGTGTCAGTACAGGCTTAACGCTGCATATAATTCTAAATGCTGGGGCTGGTTGTCAGAGTGAGGGGAGGGGTATCAAATGGCACAGCCAGTAATCGAACAGTTAAGTTCCCCGAATTTTAGGCCGGGTCGTGGCGGACGAAAGCCGATTGCTATCGTCGAACATATAACTGCTGGTCAGATGCCCGGAACGCTCAGTTGGCTACGAAATCCTAAAGCTAAGGCTAGTGCCCATTATCTGGTCACCAAAAATGGCCGCATAATTCAACTAGTTAGGGATGAAGATACGGCTTACACGGTCGGAAATGTACAAAGTCCTGATTGGGCTTACTATGATGGCACCAATCCTAACAGTTATACCCTAAATGTTGAACATGAAGCTCTTGCGGGTGAGTCCCTAACTGAGTCACAGTATCAAGCCAGCCTGTGGCTACACATTCTATTAGTTGATCGCTGGAACATTCCAATCGATAATGACCATATCATTGGGCATTACCGAATTGACAGCGTTAACCGTCCTAACGATCCGGGTCCTGGTTTTCCATGGCAGCGCTTATTTACTGATTTGCAAGCCGCGACTAATCCAGCCCAGATGCCACATAAAGAGGTATTCATACGGATAGGGAAAAAGCGAATTAAAGGGTTGTTGGCGGGTAATAAGGCTTATGCTTGGGTGCGCGAGCTGGCAGTAGCACTGGGTAAGCAAGTGGTTTGGCATGAGGATTTAAAAGCGGTGGTTATTCCGCCCGCCATACCTCCTAGGCAAGCATCGGAGGGGATAGTCATTCAAGTAGGCAATATAAGTCTACCTGCCATGATGATGGATAATCGGGCCATGGCTCCGGTTCGGGAGGTGGCAGAGGCACTCGGTTTCAAGGTTACCTGGAATGAAGCGACTAACACGGTGAATATTGTTTAAAATCACAGGTAAGCGAGGCATTATAAATGCCTCTTTTTTGTGGGGATGGGCGCGGGTAATACGATAACTTATTAAAGCGCTATTTAGAAAGGGAGATCAGTTATGGAGGCCAAATGGTATCGGCAAGTGCTTAACCAATTATCAGGTGCCCGTTTAGTAGTGGACAATTTGCTTCTCAACCAATATGAAATTTTTGAACCTCAGGAAATTGAGATATTGAAGAAAGCGGCAATAATACTTAATGAGAAAGGGAAGAGCTTGCGTAATAATAGTCCGGGTGGAGGCTGATGCCAGGGAGATTAACCACCGGTGGTGGAAGGATCATATTTCCTGTCGCCATAGCCGAAGGGTTAAACAGCGCAGGCTACCGCCCCCGGCTAGTAGAGCTCGCGGATGAAAATTAATTATTTCTACACCCCTCTGCGATAAATGCTTTTGGGTTTCCGGCCGTAAGGCTATATCATAATGTGCGATAACTCCTGGTTTGATAGCCACAAAGGAAGTTGCCCATTTCTGTTGCTCTTCCGATGAAACTTCCACTAGTTCAATTCCTTTTTTTTGCATGTAGACGGTAAAATCATCAACCTGCCGTATACCGTTCCTGGTTAGGACCCGTACTCTTTGAATTGCGGGTAGAAAGACCAGTAGCAAATCCTCCCTTATACGCCCCAGCACCATATCCGGGTGCATAAATCTTCTTGATTGCGGGATATCCAGCCAGATGACCTCCTTGACCAATTCCAGAGCCTGAGGAATAAATTTTTCAATCGATGCGGGGTGGTGTCGTTCGGTATCTGCTACCACTAGGATGTCAGGAGATAGTAGTAGGCATCCTTCAAATTGATCAAAGGACTCAAACTCAATAAATGCCGGTATGCCAAGGTTAAGCAGGGCTTCTTTAACTACCTGCTCTTCACCATAACGGGTTCCGGCTGACATTTGAGAAAGTATAAAGCCCTGGCGGGTGACCACTGCAATATCATGCAGGTAGGTCAGGTTGGGTAGGGTTTTAACCAGATTATAATTTTCCACTACTTGGTCATTTAGATAAAATACCTGGATACCAAGTTGTTGCAGCAGCTTGGCATATTGATCATGCTCCTCCAGGTAACCATCAATATTAGGAACCTGATCAAAAAGATGATACTGGTAGTTGGTGCTGTTGATTAATTTGAGTGCCTGGTCTGGACGGTGGAGCATCACCGCCCTTAAGGTTGCCAATTGTTCAATGCCATAACCAGACAATAAGTGCTGCATTATCCTCCTACCTTTCATGGTGTACACATAGTCTGCCAATTTTTTCACATGCTATGTGTTAATAGGAGAAATGCAAGGAGGTACATAAATGGCAAAGGTTATCCGTTTTCCCGTGGAAAGACGGGAGAACTATACTGGATTTGAAAAGGATCGCTGGTTTAGAGAATCGGTTAATGAAATCTTGATTGGGATCGAGGCTTTTTTTGATAACTATGATATCTTTTCTGGTCGGTACAAAAAAGCCAAGGACAAAGATTAGCTATAGTGGTTTAGTCAACCTTGAATACCGATACCAGTTGACTTAATGCCGCCATTTCCTGGTTGAGGGTATGAATGGAATTGGTCACATCATC
>JBLNAS010000222.1:0-3009 GCA_050259475.1 Methylocystaceae bacterium | reverse complement strand
CACCATCATATGTCGATATTGATATTGACCCCGATCTCGAAGTCTAACTATTAAAGCATTAAACTGGGATTGTAGACCTTGCCTATAATTTCCAAGCTCTAGAATTTTTGAGCTAAAAAAGCATCATTTCATTATTGATGTTGTAATCTATTAATATGATTTTGAGCTTTTAAAATGGAGGAATAGGCACTGGATTTTAAAGCCCTAACCTGGAATATTAAGTCCGGACATTATCAAGATGAGAACAGCACCCTACCGGTAGGTAATCAATATTTACTTGCCATTGCCCAGGTAATTGCTAACCTGCAACCAGATGTGGTCTGCCTACAGGAAGTCGAAGTCAGCAACCCGCGTTCTTGCGGCCTTGACCAGACTCAAGAAATCTGTGCTGAACTCAACCGCCTTACCGGTCAGTACTGGCATCAGTTTTTTTTAGCCGCCCGTCAGATGAACCCTGGCTATTTTGGCAATGCTATCATTAGCCCTCATCATTTGCAAATGCGCAGGGAACTATCTCTCCCAAGGTTTCAGGGTCGAGAAACACGTAGTTGTCTCGTAACTAACATCACTGCTGGAGGTCAAACTTTTCAGGTTGGCACCTTCCACCTGGGTATGAAGGATGAAGCCGCCCAGGCAGCTATGATTAAGGATTGGCTACAGAAGTCACCTCTATCTCGAGATCACCTGCTGCTAGGTGGGGATCTTAATTGCGATGCTAACAGTAAGACTTACCAGGTTATGCGAGAATATGGCTTTGTCTTGAATGATGCCGGGCCCCGCGGATGTACTTTTCGCTACTATGCTAATACTAATAACCCGCAAATTGATTTTTGGTTTACCACCCCAGACTTAGCCCCCGACCCTCAACAGAGCCAGATAATCCCGGTGGATATATCTGACCACCGACCGCTTTTGTGTACCGTGATGCTTGATAACTAAGAGTATAATGTGGCGCTCCCAAGGTCAGTGAAGTTGCATTATTGTCATCCTGGACCAGCGCAAGCCCCCTGCCTCGTAGATAGTTAAATTAGCATGTAAGCTGCATTTAACATAGTTCACTTCACTCAACATTACCCCATAGCTACTGATCGTTAGTCTACCCAGTGCACTCTTGATACTTCCAAACCATATCCCAAATGACGACGGCAGTAGATCAAGGATCGGTCATTATCACCGAATTTACGTCTCAAATTTCGGATATGGTATTTGATTTCACAGATATCATCCTCACAACCTGACTGTTCGTAAACCGCTGACTCCAGGTGGCTTACTAGCACCAAGTGTCCCTTCGCTCGATACAACCTTAGCAATATAGCAACCTCAGCAGCTGATAGGGTAACGACCTGACCGTTTTTAAGTGCCCGGGCCTTACCTGGCTCCAGTACTAACATCTGTGTTATTTCTACCTGTTCTAATCTTATAGAATCAAGCGTTGGCATTATCATTACTGGTCACCTCACACCTATTAATCTATATCTAGAGATTAAACCGCCCTTAGCTCCCCGGTTTAGTATAAGTATTACCCCTTAGAAGTCGGTTAAAGCTCCGGGAGAGACTATTTCCCTCCCGGAGTGGTAAGATATCATGGACTGTGCGGGGTCGAATCTTGTTCCAATGCTATCTTGATTGCTTGTGGTAGCAACTCGATAGATCGGGTTAGATTGTCCAGCTTGGCCTCAAATCTCACCAGCAGGTAGATGGCCAGCAAAGCTGGAAAGCCTAGGTTGCCTGCATATGTGAGTAAGGTTTCCGCTGTCATCACCCCCCTTTTTTAGCCAAAAATTTCGCTAGTGTCACGGGTAACTACCTGAGCACCCTTCTTGCTCACTAAATCACCACCGGTAACGGTGAAAACATTCTGAGCTATTAGAACATCCATTGCTGCTTCCACCTCGGCCCCAGTGATATTGTCGCGGGGATCTAATAGCCGAATGGTGGCTGCCTTACCAACCGAATTGATAAAGTCCATTTCTAAAACCTTAACCTGAGCCATCTTTTCTACCTCCTTTCCTAATTAATATTTTTCGCGGGAAGATATACTAGGCTACCTCATTAACCTGATCAACTAGGATACCAAGCAGGGTATGCTTTTGCAGACCAGCCATTGCGTTACCTGCAGTCAATACTGTATCAGCCGTAGCGGAAGTCTTTAGATTCTGGTAACGACGGGATTTGATTACGGGTTCACCTTCGGGAGTTAAACCAGTCTGTACATTAATTATCAAGGCACTCTTCAGGGGATTAAAGCTTGCCATCAGCACCCACCTCCTTTCCTTAGTATTGTAAACCGGCTACAATACCAGCATAATCCCGGCAGGTGCATGCTAAGTGCACCTAAAGTGATAGCAAAGATTTTTAAAATAACCATTACCTGTAGTCAACATTGATTATAGGTAATACTTTAAGGCCCTACTAAACCCATTGTCAAGATTCTATTAGCCTACTATTGATTGCAGACAATGGTTGAATTATAATGAAACTATTCAAAGGGGGTTGGCACATTGAATTTTGATAAAGAAGGGTTTGCTCATTTATTAGAACAGGCACAGGGCAACCGATCAATTAATGCCTATGCCCGTGAAGCTGGGCTAACGGGAGCACACATATCCCGATTACTACGTTGCCTGCTTGATACCCCTCCTGCCCCGCAGACGATTAATAAACTGGCAACTTGTGCCCATAACAATGTCAGTTATCAAGACTTCATGCGGGCGGCTGGGCATTTGGACAATGGTAACAAAGCAGATTTACTAGAACAAGCGCGTGGAGTTATCCGCCACCTGGAAACTAAGAAATCTTTACCGGGCTCGATTAATTTTGATCGTTCCCGCACGTTTATCGCACCGATATTGGGTAGTATCCGAGGCGGACCACCTCGTTATGCCGAAGAAGAATTGGAGGGGTACTATTTTGTTGACCCCATTATCTCAGGGGTGAGTGAAAATGATGAGGTTTTCTATCTTCGTGTCAAAGGAAATAGTATGGAACCCAAGTATCTCCCCGGCGACT
>JBLNAS010000221.1:0-6793 GCA_050259475.1 Methylocystaceae bacterium | reverse complement strand
GCTGAGCTCTAACTAGAATGTCATTACGGGTATCCTCGGCCAGCTTGGTAGCCCTGGCATTTATCTCTGCAGCTTCCTTGCGTGCCTCAATCAGGTTCACCTGTGCTTCCTTATGCATACGCTCAACTTCGGATTTAACTTCCTCCGCATGTCGAAGCGAACTTTCGATACTGTTCGTTCTCTCTTCAATCATGGTGGATATCGGTTTAAAACCAAATTTATATAAGAAAGCCAGCAATACAAAGAAGTTAACCGCGGTCCAGCCTATCTTATACCAGTCTCCAAAAGCAGGGACTTCTCCCTCTGATGCATAACAGGCGGTACTCAGGACCAGAACCAGAAGCATGCCAAGGAGGATGGAAAAGGCTAAACGTTTATTCCTTTTCACTGCCGGTTACCTCCATTCCCTCTGCTTCAAAATAGTAATGCGGGCGATAGAACAATGCCACTAAAATCCGTAGTCTATCGCTCTATCGCCCTAAACTTCGGTAATTTACGGTTCTCTCTCTAGCTAGGGATCTTGGTGATGAGCATAAATGCGATGAGTAGACCGTAGATTGCCAGGGTTTCAATGAATGCGAAGATAATGAACATCAGTGTTCTGATCTGGTTAGCAGCCTCAGGCTGACGGGCGATAGCTTCTAAAGCCTTTGACCCGGCAGTACCCTGACCTACACCGGCTCCACAAGCTGCAGTACCGATAGCGAGTCCTGCTCCTATTGCAATCAGACCCATTCCTAATTCCATACTAGTTCCCTCCTTTCCCGGTATCATTGGTATGGTCCTGGTTTGGGTTACCTATAAGTAATACTATTAGCACCACTTTGCGCTAATGATGCTCATGTACCTCGGTTACCTCACCAACATAGTTAGCCGCCAAAATGGCGAAGATCATGGCCTGGATAAATCCAGTCAAAACACCAAGGCCCATTAGAGCCATGGGAATGATAAACGGTGCCATAATCAAGAGATAACTGATAATGGTCTCTTCCCCAAAAATATTACCAAAAAGACGGATGGTAAGCGACAAAGGCTTAGTGAACACTTCCAGTAGATTTAGTGGGAAAAATGCCCAATGGGGTGTAAAAAAGTGTTTCAGGTAGCCACCGACACCATTAGCGATAATAGCTGCTGTTTGAGTAGCAAACCAGACTATAAGAGCTAAAGAGACAGTAACATTCCAATCTCCGGTATACGGACGCCACGCAATACCTGCACCTGGTATTAACCCACTATAATTGGAAATCAAAATGAATAGAAATAAAGTAGCAAATAGTGGGGAAAACTTTCTGGCTATATCGCGGTTCTGTACTACACCACCAAAGAAGTCATAGCACCAAGTCGCCACGAGTTCAAACAGATTTTGTGCACCCCGGGGGACTATCTGCATGTTGCGGGTAGCCATTAGACAAAAGATTATCAAAAGAGCCATAACCGCCCATTCGGTAACAATCAAACTGGCCACTTTAATTGGGAAACCGGCGATAGTAAATTCAAATAGCTTTTCACTTTCTGCCAGAGGAACCCCAAGACCTGAAACAAACAACTAATCTTCCCTCCCTTCTATATTACTTCCAGACTATCTTCCAGGTTCTGCCGATGCATCAGCGACCGGCAATCCGGGACCCAAGACCCCCCTTCCCGAGGCCCCCGGTAACCAAGAACAACAATACCTGCCCCAGCACCACTCCACCTAAAGTGGCGAGTCCAAACTTAAGTCCAAACCACAGTACTAAAAAACCAAGAATAATTACCAGCAACACCAAACGATAAAAATACCTGGTCATCAGGTAACGTGGTGTACGCCGGGTAGGCATTGCGCTAAGCTGGTTAACTATCGAGTTTAATCGCCAGGCATTAAGAGCAAACAAGCCCATTCCTAGCAGAACCGCCAAAATCAGGGTTTTCATCAGTTGTCATCCTTCTTTCCCTGTTTTTCTTCGCGGCCGATCACTTCGTCATAAGTCATCTTTAAACCGGTAGCTACTCCCAGGAGTAACATTAAGAACATAAGCCAAGGCTCAGTATTTAGCCATTTATCGAGGTAATAACCGAGAGCCAGACCTAATATGACACTGGCGACCATATTAGTGGATAACGACAAGTACCTGCCTACACCCTCCCACACCGTCGGAGGATTTTTCTTTTCTGGTTCCGCCATTTCCACCAATTCCTCTCTTATCGGGCAAGAGACACATGCAACTAATTCTATGTATAAAAGGCAAATCCTTTTTTTGTCTGCTAAAATAGCTATAGGAAGTTTTGTCGATTATTGTAAGATTTGCGCGTTCCTTGGACCACCGCCGGTTTTAGGAACTGTGCTCGGGAAGGATATAGCCTTTGGTCATCAATTTAGCGTAATGTTTTTGCACTTCATCTTCTACCCGAACTTGAAAAGTTTCCTCTAAAACAAACATCATAGATACCGCGGTCTGAGCAACATCAAGTAGTTCTTTACTGATAGCTTCAATAGCTTCCACGTCAGACATACTGCGTGTCTCTCCGCTCATACCCCTGAACTTTCCGATTGCCTGCGCTAGTTCGCCCGCTTCCTCCATCAGTTTAAGTGCTGTTGACTCAAGCGTAGGATTTAGTCCATTCAGCCTGGGTAATGCTATACTTTTTACTTCCATTCTATTCTTTGGCCTCCCCAGATATAAGGCTTCCCGTCATCAGTTTAAAATTCCTGCTGGTGAATTTAGATTTCCGGTGTTGCCAAAATATTGTTAATTAGTACCCCCGCCTGGTGCAAAAACTGCTGTGCCATATCATCCTTAAAGTTACCTTCATGGACCACCCGGGTTACTCCAGCGTTAATAACCATACGAGCACATAGCAAACATGGTTGATCCGTGCAGTAGAGCACGGCTCCTCTTGTAGACACCCCATACAAAGCAGCATTTATTATTGCATTTTGCTCAGCATGCGCTCCTCGACATAGTTCATAACGCTCACCGGAAGGTATGTTCAGCGACTCCCGCAGACATCCCACCTCCTGGCAATGGGGCAAGCCCTGGGGTGCCCCATTATAACCCGTAGCAATAATCCTCTCATCACGTACCAGAACCGCACCGACTTGCCGACGGAGACAGGTGGATCTAGTCGCCACCAAACGCGCTAATTCCATGAAATATTGATCCCATGATGGACGACCTTCGCCCATGCTCCCCCCTCCTTTAAGCATCATCCTATTCGCTATACAGTGGATAGCGGGAGCACAGCTCCTTTACCATCCCCAGAGCTTCACGACGTGAATCCTCACCGGGATGACTAAGAACTAGATCCATAGCCGCAGCTATTACTTGCATATCCTGTTCATTCATACCACGGCTGGTTAGAGCGGGTGTACCGATGCGTATACCACTGGTTACTGTAGGCTTTTCGGTATCAAAAGGAATAGTATTCTTGTTGACGGTAATATTTATTTCATGGAGTAAGTCTTCAGCCACCGCACCAGTTAAGCCTTTAACTTTAACATCAATCAACAGGAGATGGTTATCGGTTCCCCCGGAAACCAAGCGGAATCCTTTATCTAACAAACTGCTAGACAAAGCCTGAGCATTTTTTAGCACCTGCTGTTGATAAGTTTTAAATTCGGGTTCAAGTGCTTCCTTAAAGCAAATCGCCTTAGCAGCAATCACATGCTCCAGCGGCCCACCCTGTAAGCCAGGGAAAATTGCCTTATCAATCTGCTTGGCCCACTTCTCAGTACATAAAACCATACCACCGCGAGGCCCCCGCAAAGTTTTATGAGTAGTAGTCGAAACAAAATCGGCGTAGGGTATCGGGTCGGGATGTAAACCCGCGGCTACTAGTCCGGCAACGTGAGCCATATCAACCATAAAAACAGCATCCACTTCATCAGCGATCGCCTTCATGGTCTTAAAATCCCAGAAACGGGGATAGGCACTGGCTCCAGCCACCAGCATCTGGGGACGATTTAGCCTCGCCAAGTCACGCACCTGGTCATAGTCAATAACTTCGGTGTCCTGTCTAACTGTGTACGGGATTACCTTATAAAGAATTCCCGAGAAGTTTACCGGACTACCATGGGTCAAATGACCGCCATGCGGCAATGCCAGTCCCATTATAGTGTCACCCGGTTTAATAACAGCTTGGTAAACCGCCATATTTGCCCCAGCACCCGAATGAGGTTGGACATTAGCATGATCGGCTTTAAATAGCTTCTTAGCCCGTTCCCGAGCTAAATCCTCAGCGACATCAACAAATTCACAGCCCCCGTAGTAGCGCTTACCCGGATAGCCTTCCGCATATTTGTTGGTCATCACTGAACCCTGAGCTGCCATTACCGCCCGGGAGACAAAGTTTTCGGAAGCAATGAGTTCCAAGTGTTCATTCTGTCTCTTTTCCTCATTGGCAATGGCTTCAGCAATTTCCGGGTCAATTGCTGCCACATACTTTTTGATGTAATCCATGTTGATAAACCTCCTTGTATATATTTGCTTATGTCATCAATAATTGGTTTCTAACTTTTTAATCAAATTAAGTCGTTGTTCATGGCGACCAGCCTCAAAATTACTTTGCAAAAATACTTCCAAAACTTCGCGGGCTAGACCTGAGCCGGTTACTCGCGAACCCAATACCAAAATATTGGCATCATTGTGGGCCCGAGACGCCCGAGCCGAAAAGGTTTCACCACAAAGGGCAGCACGAATGCCCGGGATCTTATTAGCGGTTATCGACATGCCAATTCCAGTACCACAGACCAATACCCCATAAGTCGCTTCATCATTAATAACCGCCCGAGCTACCTTTTCGCCAAATAGGGGATAATCTACGGAAGTATGTGCATCATCACAGCCAAAATCAAGAACCTGGTAATTCATAGCCTGTAACCAACTAACAATCTCGGTTTTAAGGTTGAATCCCGCATGGTCACTACCGACCGCAATAATCATTTCTCGCCTCCCACTTATTAGGGTAAATTCACATTCCCCTGGAGATCACTTTAGCAAACGTTGCAGCATAAGCACGATCAGCCGCTCTAATTCTTCGGCAGTTTGTCGATAGGTTTCCTCACCTTGACCGATGGGGTCAACAATATCACCCATTTCCAAGGCGATCTCCCGCAGACTAAAAATCTTTTCCCTAACTTCAGGTCTGCTGCCTTGGTGTAAGTAATACCGATGCCCTTCCCCCATAACCACAATTAAATCAGCTTGCTCGAGCATATAAGTTTCTACCGGCCGCGAACGATGATCGGTAATTGAAATTGCTTTGGCAGCCATAACTTTAATTGCTTCCTTAGTTGCCGGTATACCGACAATGGTTCTACAACCAGCGGAAGATATCTCAATTACGTCTTTATACTGCGGATAATTTTTTGCAATTAAGTCAGTGCAAATGGCAGCCGCCATCGGGCTACGGCAGGTATTCCCTGTACACACAAACAGGATGGAAGTCGGTACCTGATTCACACCATTCCCCCCCAAGTATATGCGTCATTAGTGTTTCCGGTATCTTTAGCACTTATAACCGGTAATTACCAAGTATATTTAAAATAGCATTTTTAGGGCTAATATTACTAGAATAATAGCACCCGCTAACTGCGCCCGATCACCAACCGCTCGCGAAGCAAGACGCCCCGAGGCAAACCCAAGAGCCGTCATCAAGCCGGCAGTGATGCCCATGATCACTGCACTGAGAATGATCGGGACTTTCATGGTGCCCAGTGAAAAGCCGACGGTCAGCGCATCCATACTTACCGATAAAGCGAGAACCAGTAAAGCCCCCGGGGAATCAATTTTTATCCCTTCACGTGGTTCCATTGATTTACGAGCTTCAGCAAAGGTGACCTTTTTCCGGAAGGGCAACACGCCTTTCCCCATCTGCCAAGCAATATAGATCAGAACTGCAGCTCCGGCATAAGAGGCAAAGTTACCCAGGAAGTTACCTGCCCAGGAGCCAAGCTTGAGCCCTAATAAAGGCATTGCTATATGTAATATAGTTACCACCAATACAAACCAGCGCCGTGCACTAGCACGAGCACCACCGATCATGCTGATCCCTAGGCAAAGTGAAAAGGCATCTGCCCCTAAGGCAATAGCCACCGCCATGATAGTTAGAATGGTTTCCCAGCTCAATTAGTATCGCTCCTTAAACCTAATCCCCATGATTTCCTGGCCGCTTGCACACGATGTTCCAAGGCTTCATCCCAAGGTAGGCCAGCATCTTTAGCTAGTATTAGAACTTCCACTTTCTCTTTCTCCGCCCGACGAAGCAGACTATATAGTTCCCCTGCTTTTTCTAAGTTAAAGATGGGTAAGCCAGATTTCTGAGCAGCTTTGGGGATATTATTAGCAATTATCGCTACTCTCTTCCCCGTTAACTGATTAAGAAGCTCCTCGAGCTCGGTGCAAGTTGTCACCATTAATTGGGCCGTAGTCTGATAATGTGGTAGGGCGGAGGCTGGGCTTTGGTCCTGAATCCAAAGAACTTCCCGGTTTAAACACCGGGCAATCTGTTCTCTTGGTATACCCCCAGGTCTAATTATCCGCGGTTCTTCCTGGGTAAGATCCAGCACCGTTGATTCGAGGCCACCAGGGGTAGCTCCCGCATCAAGCAGTAAGGAAATCCGACCTGCCAAGTCCTCCCAGACTTCATCGCCCGTACGCGGACTTGGCAGTCCTGAGCGATTAGCACTGGGGGCCGCTAAGGGTGAGCATGCATTGATTAAAGCCAAGGCAACTGGATGAGCCGGCATTCTGATCCCGACGCTAGTCCCCCCTCCCCGAACTATCGCCGGTACTTGATTGGTAGCGGCTAAAACCAG
>JBLNAS010000220.1:0-5188 GCA_050259475.1 Methylocystaceae bacterium | reverse complement strand
AGCTTGGTTTCATCAAAGGCAAAACTACCGGGTGATCCTACCAGTTCCTGACCAAAGCAATACAACCCATCAATAGTATTGATTGCATTGCGTGCCCGACGAGCTAATCCTAGCGTCTCTTCCAACATCTCTTTTCCCTGAATGGCTAATTGTTTGCGGGCGATATCCAGGGAACACATCAATAAATAAGAGGCGCTGGAAGTATAGTTCATATTAAGCACAGCTGATACCCGGTCAGGCGCTATCCGAGAACCACTGGCCAGAAGCACCGAGCTCTGAGTTAGTGAACCTCCGGTTTTGTGCATACTGGCCGCACTCATATCAGCCCCCGCTGCCATGGCAGTAATGGGTAACTCAGGATGAAATGCCATATGGGCACCGTGAGCCTCATCCACCAGCACCGCCATATTATGTTGATGAGCCAGGGCTACAATCTGCTGTAAAGGGGAGGCATAGCCGTAATAGGTGGGATTGATCACCAAGACCGCTTTGGCATGGGGGTGCTGTCTGATAGTCTGTTGTAGGCTTTCCAGGCTGATACCCATCGCAATACCCAGGGATTTGTTAAACTCCGGTTGCAGATAGATCGGGATAGCACCACTCAGAATAACTCCGCCAATAGTAGACTTATGAGCATTACGCGGGAGAATGATTTCTGTTCCCGGTTCACAAGCGCTCATGATCATGGTCTGCACCCCAGAGGTAGTACCATTTACCAACAGATAAGACCGGTCCGCGCCATAAGCATCAGCCATAAGAACTTGCGCATCCCGGATAACCCCGGACGGGTTGTTGATATAATCAAGGTCTCGCATCCCATTGACATCCATGCTTACCGCTCTGAATCCTAGATATTCCAATAGTTCAGGAGACCCCTGCCCCTGTTTGTGTCCCGGAACATGAAAACGCACCACTTCAGCATCAACATATTTTTTCACCGCATCAAATAATGGGGTTTGGGTCTGATCCATATGGTTGCTCCTCATTCGACGACTATGATAGGAGCATATTATGCATGTAGTTACGAGAAGTGTTACCACCTAGTTAACACTAGGCATAATAAAATAATGGCGAGGTTGCTGCCCCGCCACACAATCTTACAATTAATCTAGATGGTCATTTTTTACCAACATCAATAATGTAAGGAAGGGGATCATAGTAGCTTTTCCCTAGTGATTTTTCTGATTTTGTTCCATCGGCCAGGGTCAGCGTAACCCATGATTTCACTACCCCACCATCCATACCTTCCACCATAACCTTTTCTTCTCCTTTGGGCAGTTGATAATTAGCCCGATAGATTTTACGCGTGGCGTAGGTTTTAAGCCATTGATGATGCCATTCCACCTTTGGGGACTTAGACTGTCCGTAAAAGCCCATATACAAACGATTATCCACCCCTTGTGCCCATATTAGGATGGGTGTATCTGTTGTGTTTTTGAACTTGAAGTCCTTGTTCCCGTAAGAGACCGTAGCATCCTGGCCATAGGGAACATAAGGTACCGGCATGCGATGAGGGTAACGTTCAATTACGGGTAAATTACTTAATACCGTTACATTGTAAAGGGTAGAGGCTATTTTACAAACCCCCCCGCCCACACAACTTTTCACTGCCGATCCTAAATAGGCTGGCCCCAGTTTGAACCCCCGACCCCAGGAATAAGGTCCAACTTTACGGTTCTGGGAAAAAATCACTCCTGGTTCTACCACTGTCCCTTTGAGATATTTTGCCCCCAGATGGACATTGGACTCTTCGCCGGGGAGTGGGTCCTTTAAAACCGTACAGAAGGAAGCTACTAACATCGTAGCGCCATACTTCTCTTTGGCCGCTAAGAAGTCAGAATCATTTTCCCAGGGCAAAGCCGCGGGTATACCGGATTTAGCCAGTAGTACGGGGCTGGAAACTTCTTCCACAGGTGTACTTTTAGTTGAGGTTTTTGTTCCCTGTAGGGCAGGCTTTTGGTTTATAGAATTTTTCTGACATCCCACCAATAGGATAGCAAAAGAAAGCAATATAATTAGAACACCCTGTGAAATTTGCTTAGTCATACGCCACACCCTCATCTTATAAGTTGATTGAACCTTTTCTACAGCATTTCCTCACTTAGTATTGCTTTTAACAATGAAGACTATAAGCTTCCGGGAGGATTATCCTATGGTATATTGGTGTGCAATATTTGCCATGGTCTGCTGGGGGATTGCACCAATACTAGCCAAAATGGGGTTGAGCAATGTTAACCCGGTAGCAGGGCTAGTGCTGCGAACTTTAGTAGCGGCAACGCTGGTAACCAGTTGGGTGGGGTTAACTGGGAATTTCGAGGATGTCAGGGCTATTCCGGCTAAGAATTGGATCTTAATTACCGGCGAGGCTATACTCGCTACCCTGGTAGGCGACTTAGCCTACTTTTTTGCGATCAAAAATGGCGATGTATCCCAGGTCAGCTTTATTGTCTCCAGCTCTCCCCTTATTACTATGATGGTGGCGGCTTTAATATTAGGAGAACATATAACCGTGCTTCGGGTGGTCGGTGCCTGCTATGTCCTGGTCGGCTTATTGATGTTAAAATAAGCAGGATTATTAACGACCGACGCCAGCAAATAATAGTATCCGCCAAAACAGTGCACTTGATAATTAACCCCATTGAAATAATAACGATGGCTACTTATAGAACCCCTGATGGGGTGAGCTAGTGAGCCATCTTTTTATTTGCAGATAAGACAAAGGGATGGAAATTATCAAAACGGATGAACCGGCACCTGTCCTCTTCACGACATTGTTGTCTAAAAGGGTCATTTTAATGTGCAACTGGCCATCCAGAGTCTTGATCGTTGAGATAGAATAGATATACACATTCACATAATTGATCGGGAGGTGGTCAGGGCATGGAGGGGTATGCATTAAAGAACGATAGTCTGCAGGTGGTTACAGAGAATAAATGTCCGTACTGCGGTGGTGTGCAGTTGGTTAACCGAGGGATAGGTTATGCTATCGGTGACATGCTAGTGAAGTGGAAATATCAATGCGCTAATAATAACTGTAAACAGCAGTTTTATATACGTGAAGATCTAAGCCAGTATTAAAACCAAGAGCTTATCAGCAGGGGTGTTTGTGAATTAGCAGACCCCTGTTTTGTTTTGCCTAAGAGGAAATAATGCCGGAGCAAGTTATGGCCAGTTAGACATGAAATTGGACCTCTTGGACAGAAGAAGGAGGAATTAGAAAGAATAGGAAGAAAATTTGAAATATAATCCCGACGGGATGGTGAAATGAAGATGACTTTTCCACTCGAATGGTATCTTTTATTTTTGGTTAGTATTCCGCAAGCTTTCTTAGTAACCTTGGTTGGGTTATCATTGTTTAACCTAAAAGTGCCTGAGACTAGGTTAGTAGTCATTGCTATAGCTGGGGGCAGTCTATCGTTTTTACTTCGTTTTATACCAATGGTTTTTGGGTTACAGATTTTTATAGGCTTATTTATAATGACATGTTTAACCGTGTTTGTTGGTAGGATAAAAATATTTCCGGCAGTGTGTGCAATTACGGCTGGATTAGTTATTATCTCTGTTGTCGAGACTAGTTTACTACCTTTCTATTTATTGTTAAGTAAAACATCATTTGCAACCCTTCAAACAAATCAATTGATTACAGCAATATTGTTTATTCCGGAAGCACTAATAATGGTATTTATTTATGGAATTATTCAGAAATTGAAATTTCGTATGTGGGATTTAAACAATGTTGGATAAGTCAAGTTATATTAGGAAAAATGGACCACTCATAACAATATTTACGGTACTAATTCAAACCCTGTTTATTTCCGTGGTGATATTAGAAATAAGCATTTCTGATGACCTTCAATGGTTAAAGATGTTTTTGCCATTTGCGACTATAATAGTCTTGTTTTTAACAGTATTAGTGGTCTTATCTATTAATCAAATTGTTGTTAATTCTAAAAAAAGTGCACAAGCAGAGATATTAAAAACTCACTTAGATACAGTAGATGAATTGCTTAATACTATGCAAGCTGAGCGGCACGAATATACCAGGCATGTGCAGACCGTGCAGGCTATGTTGTTTTTAGAAGAGAACGAAGCAGCCAAAGAATATTTGGATGGGGTGGCCACAAAGTACTGGTGTGATGAAGGCTTAACTTATGTGGGGGAACCCTTATTAACCGGATTAATTGGAAGTAAAAGAGCTATAGCTGCTTCCATGGGCATTGATTTTGCATTTGCGATTAAGTGCAACCCTCGGTTATTACCATTGAAGCCCTGGGATTTATGTAGTGTAATAGGAAATCTTCTTGATAATGCAATTGAAGCTGCTATGCAGCAAGAAGATAATGATCGCAAAGTAGGGTTGGAGATTAAAGACAATGAGGTTGACTACACAATATATGTATATAACACCGGGCCGAAAATTAATAACCTGGAAAAGATATTCATTCCGGGGTTTACTTCCAAGGAGTCGAGCGGCAGGGGTTATGGATTATACATTGTAAAACGTATTGTGGACGACAGTGGTGGAAAGATAGAAGTCTTTGTAATTCCAAGGACCACCTTTACAATTCATCTGCCTAAGGAGGGTAGTGAAAATGGTAAAACAGATAAGCGATTACATAGGAATCAACTTGGCAAAGCAATTGGCATATGAGCAGCCACAGGCCGAAGTATTGTCGTATGGAATGCAAATAGTAATCGAGACGACCTTGGAGGTGGCAGTATTATTATTTATCGCCGCTTTATTAGATATAGTAGTACCTACCCTGATTGTATTCTTGGTTTATGCCGGTATCAGAACTATTGGTGGCGGGGCACACTTAAGCACATTCCCGCGATGTCTGACGGTTGGCTGTATAATGATTATTGGTTTTAGTGCCTTAAGTACCATCCCGTTAAGTGCAGCAGTAAATATAATTCTAATTCTAGCAGTAGTTGCATTGGGAACAGTCTGCATTATTTTATGGGTGCCAGCAGGTACTGAAAAAAAGAGTATTACTGAAGTTAAGATACGGAAAGAGCAAAAAAAGAAATTGATACTAGTTTATCTGGGGTGGTTGCTAGGAATTTTATATTTGCATATATACGGATATCAAATATATGAACAAGCAGCTATTTACGGATCCCTTGTTGCCTTTCTGATAATAACACCTGGGGGTTATGAGTTTTTTAAAGCTCTTGATAATACCCT
>JBLNAS010000219.1:0-7782 GCA_050259475.1 Methylocystaceae bacterium | reverse complement strand
GAACTAGACAGATTTTTGCAGGCATTAGAGCAGGAAATAGCTGGGGTGGCGGTTGGGATTGAACACCTGGGCCTACAGGTGGAAAATCTATATTTGGGTGGTGGTACCCCGAGTATACTCGGGGCTCGTCGCTTGGAGCAACTAATAGCAACTATAAGAAGCAGGTTGCCGCTACAAACTGATCTGGAGTTTACCGTCGAGGCTGGACGGCCTGATACGATTAATGAAGCTCTGGTCGCCACTTTGCAAGCCGGTGGAGTTAGCCGGGTCTGCATCAATCCCCAGACCATGAATGACGATACCTTACATCGAGTGGGGCGGCTACATTCCAGCCAACAGGTGGAGGCAGCGGTTGAGCTGGTTCGAAAAGCTGCTATTCCGGTGCTCAATATGGATGTTATTGTTGGTTTGCCGGGCGAGGGGAGCCTTGAGTGGAAGCATACCTTGAAGGAATTACTACAATTAAAGCCCGAGAATATTACTGTGCATACGCTGGCAGCTAAAAAAGGATCACCTTGGGCGGAAGCAGAAGGACTGGGACGGCGGGAACAGGCAGCCGGGACGGGAGTAGCCTTGTTTGCCCAGACCTTAACTGCCGCTGGGTATGAGCCCTACTATCTTTATCGTCAGAAAAATATGCGCTCCGATGAAGAGAATGTCGGCTACACCTTGCCGGGATACGATTGTCGGTATAATATCCAAATGATAGAGGAACGGCAAAGCATTATCGGCCTCGGGGGCGGAGCAGCTAGCAAGTATGTACAGGTAAAAGATTGGACCCTAACCTCGACTTACAATCCCAAAAATCCTGAAGTATACTTAACCAGCACCCAGCGGTTGGTAACAACCAAAGTTGACAAGCTGAGAAGCCTTAACATAGAATAAGCCTAGTGTTTTGGCATGTTGAAGCCATTTTTGTTAGACAAGAAGGGGATAGCAATGAATATTAAAGCCCCCAGGGGAACGGAAGATTGGTTGCCAGGTCGCTCAGAACGACTACGGCGACTGCTGGATATTATTGTGCATCGGGCACAGCTCTATGGGTATGACGAAGTGATAACGCCTATCTTTGAACACACTGAACTATTTACCCGCTCGGTTGGTGAAGCTACCGATATTGTGCAAAAGGAAATGTATACCTTCAATGATAAAAAGGGACGCAGTATAACTCTGCGACCGGAAGGCACCGCTTCAGTAGTGCGGGCTTTTCTGGAGCATCAAGTACAGGCTCAATCACAACCTACTAAGTGGTATTACCATGGCCCCATGTTTCGTTATGATAAACCTCAAGCAGGGCGACTGCGTCAATTTCACCAGTTTGGGGTTGAGGTTTTAGGTAGCGAAGCTCCAGAGGTGGATGCCGAGGTTATTTGTCTCTTAATTGACATCTTACGCGATTTAGGGTTGACCAACTATGAAATGCACCTCAATTCGGTAGGCTGCCCGGAATGTCGGGTTGAATACCGTAAGGCTTTAATTAACTATATTGAGCCCTTCCGTCAGCAGTTATGTGCTGACTGCCAGCGCCGGGTAGATATCAATCCTCTGCGGGTGCTAGATTGTAAAGCCGTAGAGTGTCAGGATTTGATGAGCGATTATCCGCCGATTTATGATTATCTCTGCCCACATTGTAACCAGCATTTTAGTCAGGTGCAGGCTTTGCTGGAAACCGTCGGGGTAAAATATGAACTAGATCCCGGGTTGGTTCGCGGACTTGATTATTATACTCAGACCGCTTTTGAAATCCACATTAAAGGTATTGGAGCGCAAAGTGCAGTCGGGGGCGGTGGCAGATATAATGGCCTAGTATCTGAACTGGGTGGTTCCCCGATGCCAGGCATTGGATTTGCCATGGGACTAGAAAGGCTATTGATTGCCCTGGAGCTATCTGGAGTCGATATGACCTTGGCCCCGCAATTGGATGCCTTCATTTGTGTGCTAGATGCCCATAATGCCAGACAGGGATTTACCCTGCTAAAAGAATTGCGTGATGTTGGTTTCCGCTGTGACCAGGATTACAACCAGCGAGGTCTAAAAGCGCAAATGCGCTTGGCGGATAAAAAAGGTGCCCGCCTGGTTATTATTTTAGGTGAAGATGAGATCAGGGAAGGAACTTGCACCATCAGGGATATGCAGGAAAAAAACCAGGAAACAATGCCCCGAGATCAGGTACTAAACTATCTGAAATCAAGGGTTGGAACCAGGTGAGGAGGAAATAATCATGAATTGGAAGCGCAGTCACAGTGCCAATGAATTATCACGGCAGCATGTCGGTGAAAAAGTAGTACTCAATGGATGGGTGAATACCCGCCGCGACCATGGAGGGCTGATATTTATAGATTTACGGGATCGATCAGGCCTTATTCAGACCGTATTTAGCCCGGAAGTAGATATGGATGCCTTTCATCTGGCAGAAGCAGTACGCGGTGAATACTGTCTTTCGGTAACCGGAATCGTACGTCTCCGCCCCGATGGTACTATCAACCCGAATATGGTCACCGGTGAAATCGAGGTCTATTCGGATCATATGGAAATCTTAAGCCCCTCAAAAACCCCGCCCTTTTATATTGAAGATGGGATCGAGGTTGATGAGACTCTGCGTTTGAAATATCGTTATCTCGACCTGAGAAGGCCAGAGATGCGTGAGAACATGATACTGCGGCACCGGGTGGTAAATGCTATTCGTGAGTATCTGAATGACGAAGATTTTCTGGAGATTGAGACTCCGATACTCTGTAATAGCACTCCCGAGGGGGCGCGTGATTATCTGGTTCCCAGCCGAATTCATCAGGGTGAGTTTTTTGCTCTTCCCCAGTCACCGCAGACCTACAAACAGATTCTAATGGTCGCGGGTATGGAAAAATATTTTCAGATCGCTCGTTGTTTCCGTGATGAAGATTTACGAGCTGACCGCCAGCCTGAGTTTACCCAGCTTGACATGGAGATGTCTTTTGTAGAAGAGGATGATATTCAAGCGCTGGTGGAAGGTATGATTGCCCATGTCTTTGCGGAGGCCGCAGGAAAAGAGTTAGCACTGCCTTTCCCCCGGCTATCCTATGATGAGGCTATGCAACGATATGGTTCTGACAAGCCGGATACCCGTTTCGGGTTGGAAATTGAAGATGTTACCGAACTGGTTAAAGACGTTGATTTTAAAGTCTTTGCTAGTGCCATCAAGAGTGGCGGGGTAGTAAGAGCTTTAAATGCCAAAGGCTGCGGTAGTTTCTCTCGTAAAGAAATTGATGATTTGGGGGTATATGCCCAAAGTCTTGGGGCCAAAGGCTTAGCTTGGATTAATGTTGCTGAAGATGGCCTGCGTTCGCCGATTATTAAATTCTTAGGCGAAGATAAGACTAACGAACTAATGCAAGCAGTGGGAGCAGAAATCGGTGATCTTGTACTGTTTGCGGCAGACACCGCCGCTATGGTAGCTAAGGTTTTGGGAGCCCTAAGGCTCGATCTAGGAAGAAAACTTGGACTAATCGAGCAGGATCAATTGAACTTCGTCTGGGTGGTAGACTTCCCGCTCCTTGATTTTGATGAAGAAGAGAAACGTTGGGTGGCTATGCATCATATGTTTACTGCTCCCAAGGTCGAGGATCTGCCATTTTTGGATAGCGACCCTGGCCGGACGCGAGCTCGGGCTTATGATCTGGTTTTGAACGGGGTGGAAATTGGTGGCGGTAGTATTCGTATTCACCGTCGGGAAATGCAGGAGAAGTTATTTGGGGTTATCGGCTTTTCTCCTGAAGAAGCTAAAGAAAAATTTGGCTATATGCTGGAAGCCTTTGAGTATGGACCACCCCCACATGGCGGTGTCGCATTCGGCATTGATCGTATTGTAATGCTGATGGCAAGACGTAATTCTATTCGGGATGTTATGGCTTTCCCGAAAACCCAGAGTGCCTCATGTCCAATGACCAATGCTCCCTCTAAGGTAGCAAGTAAACAACTACGAGAACTGGGACTGAAAATTGGCGACAAGAAATAGTATTGCCAGTCAAGGAAAGACCTGCCAGTAGTTGAAACGGTTTTTCCTTTGGTGTTATGATAATAATACAAATAGAGTTTTTAATACCTTGGTAGATATATTCCCTGCTGAATTCGTGATATGCCGATTTAGTTTTGGCCCAACACCAAAACTTTGGGAGCCTGGATACTCTGGATGTGGCTAGCAAGCCCCGCTTCGGCAGGGGAAGCTAAAAATATTCAGGAGGGCACCCACCTGCAAGCGCGCAGGTTCAAAACAATCGGTTTGGCACGGTCCGGTGGGGTATTATTTTTTTGGAGAATAATGAGTAAGATTCAAGCTAAACCTCTGGGTATTCCGGTTGGCTTACCTGTACAACCTGCCCGTTATTAACCGACTTGTAACTACCTCAGGCAGGAAAAACCAGATCATCGGTAGAAAACTCAATTATAAGGGTTAATATCAGGTAAGGAGTGAGATTATGGTAAAACAGATTTCAGTTTTCCTCGAAAATAAAGCTGGTCGCCTCGGTAAGGTTACCCAGGTTTTGGGTGAGAACAAGATAAACATTCGGGCATTGTCCATAGCCGACACATCAGATTTTGGTATCTTGCGGTTAATTGTTAATGATCCGGAACAGGCTTATCAGGTTTTAAAGACAAATGGCTTTACGGTCAGCACCACCGAGGTGCTTGCGGTACAGGTTCCCGATACTCCAGGTGGTCTCGCTAAGGTCTTAATGATCATGGGAGAAGGTAGTATTAATATTGAGTACTTGTACGCGTTTATAGGTAATACCTCAAAAGATGCACTAGTTATTTTTAAAGTAGCCGATCCCAATCAAGCTCTAATTTACTGTCAAGAAAACAAGATAGCATTCTTAACTGCTGAGCAGGTTTATTCCCTATAAAAGTCGAGTAAATTTCATAAAACTATTGGCAGACCCTGGTAGATAAATTGGGGTCTGCTTTTCTATTTCATTGATCAGATGTTGGCTATAGCTTGTTATATCAGTAAATAGTCCTGGGACCAAAGGGTAATGATCGTCATGGCGCGAGAAATATCGGTATTTCAGCTGTTAGCGCGAAAAAAAGTTGAATAATTTTGCCGATGTCAGCAGGAATGTAATGATATAAAATAGAATTACGATGGCATGAAGTGGTGAGAAGTGGTTTATTTTCCCTAGATAATTATCTTGAAAGGTTAAATATTATGTTTCTTGGTGAATACCAACATAGTTTGGATAGCAAAGGACGTCTCACAGTACCTTCCCGGATGCGGGAAGAACTAGGGGATTGTTTTGTTGCCACTAAGGGCCTTGATAATTGTCTTTTCCTCTATCCACCTAATGTTTTCAAGCAATTGGAAGAAAAATTGCAACATTTACCCTTTACCCGACCTGAAGTAAGAGGTTTTGCCCGTCTATTCTTTGCTGGAGCCAGTGAATGTGAGCCTGACCGGCAAGGGCGGGTAGTCCTGCCGGTTAATCTTCGCGAATATGCCCACATTGACCGGGAACTAGTAATTATTGGGGTGGGCAACCGAGTAGAAGTATGGGCAGCTGATGCTTGGGCAACTTATTCGGTAAATTCCTCGACAGCATATGAAGAATTAGCAGAGAAATTGGTTGATTTAGGATTTTAGCATTTACCTCCCGGCATAATTATTGCTAATATTAAAAAAAATAATAATTGACAAAGTTCTATAGAGCTCGGGAGTAGAATTAATGCATGAACCAGTATTATTGCAGCCTACTATAGATAATCTGCTTACCAACCCACAAGGTGTATATGTTGATTGTACGGTTGGTGGAGGTGGCCATTTAAGAGCGTTAGCAGCCCGGTTGGAATCGTCAGCTATGATAATCGGAATTGACCGAGATGCCGACATTCTCCAACGCACTGCCGCTACGTTGAGTGACCTTAAAATTCCTTGGCAGCTGAAACATGCTAATTTTACTGATCTAAAAGCCGTGGTCACTGAATTAGGTTTTACTGCTGTAGATGGCATAATGATGGACCTGGGGGTTTCTTCTTTCCAAATCGATGAAGATGAGCGAGGTTTTTCCTACCAGCATGATGTTCCGCTCGATATGCGCATGGATCGCAGCCAGGGATTAGACGCAGCTCAGGTCGTTAATAATTGGGAACCCACTGAAATTAAACAGATACTATGGGATTACGGAGAAGAAAGGTATGCTCCCCAAATTGCCACCGCTATTATAAGGCAGCGAAAAGAGCAACCGTTCACTACCACTGGTCAATTAGTTGAGGTAATAAAAAGAGCGGTTCCAGCCGCTTACCGCCGGGACAAGCATCCAGCTCGCCGTACCTTTCAGGCTTTGCGGATGGCAGTTAACCAGGAATTAGAAGCGATTAAACTAGCATTGCCACCGGCCTTTCAATTGCTTAAACCAGGAGGACGTTTGGCGGTAATCACTTTCCATTCATTGGAGGATCGCTTGGTAAAAAGGTTTATGCAGGAGTGCTGTACCGGATGTATTTGCCCACCGAAACAACCGGTATGCAACTGTAACCGGCAACCAGCAGCCAAATTGGCGATCAGAAAGCCAATCATAGCTACCGATGAAGAAATTGCCAATAATCAACGAGCACGCAGTGCCCGCTTGCGGGTACTGGAGAAACTGTAAAAATATATTTTATCGAAACGGAGGGAGAATATTTTGACCGCAGCCGAGTACAAATTTGTTATGAGCTATCAAGTTGCTGAGCCGACTGTTAAGTTGGCTGACCGGGAGGTAACTGGATTAAAAAGGTCAACAGCAGCCAGTCATCCCGAACCGCAACACCATTATGTACTCGTCGTCAAGGTTATGGCATTGGCCCTCCTGTTTTGTCTGGGTACAGTATTTTGTTATATCCAGGGAGCTCTTATGGCTTACCAGGTTAACGACATTAAGCAAGTAATTGCTACCTTGGAAACCGATAATAAGACTTTAAAGTTAGCAGTTGCAGAACTAGCAGCACCCGAGCGGGTGGAGAGTTTAGCTCGGACTAAGCTCGGTATGGTACGCCCTTCTGAGGAAATGATGGTTGCCGTGGCACCAATGGTAGATGAAGTAGCCGTGGTTAGCTTACGTCATCCAGAAGGTCCAGCTCAAGCTGGAATTTGGTCATATAGCTTCTTTAATTCGTTAGCTACCCTCTTTTCGGGTCAACAGAAAGTGGGGGTGACTAATTAACCCGGGGTGAGGGAATGAAACGAACAACTGACTATTCGATAAAAAGGCGCGTAACTGCGCTTTTCATGCTGGGAGGCGCACTTATCTTCATGTTGTTGGTGCGTCTTTTTTGGTTACAAGCCATCAGGGGCGATGACTTATCCTCCCGGGCTTTAGAGAACCGAATGCAGGATATACGGGTAGAAGCTAAACGCGGAACCATCTATGATCGTAATGGGCATGAATTAGCCGTAGCGATCAGTGCTGAGTCAATATATGCCAGCCCGGCCGAGGTACGAAAGTCAGGGCAGGCGCAAGAAATTGCCCGGCATTTATCATCGCTTCTGGGAGTAGATGAAACTCGTACTCTCAAGCTGATTACCCGACCAGTGGCACTAGAATGGGTAAAAAGGCAAGTAGATCCAAAAATAGCCCAGCAATTAAGGCAACTTGACTTACCCGGTATTCATACTGTGGAAGAGTCACGGCGTTATTACCCCAAGAAAGAATTAGCCTGCCATATTTTGGGAATATCTGGAATTGATAATGTAGGCTTGGAAGGCATTGATCTTTACTATAATGATTATCTAGCGGGCACTCCGGGCCGTTTTGTGGTCGAGCAGGATGCCGC
>JBLNAS010000218.1:0-2973 GCA_050259475.1 Methylocystaceae bacterium | reverse complement strand
ACTGAGCCCAAGAAGATCTCGGTAGGCAAGCTGTCGACCGACGCGCTTGAACAGAACGCGCGTTTGCTCGAAGGCGTGCTGGACGACTTCGGCGTAAAGGGCGAAATTATCAACGTGCGCCCCGGGCCTGTCGTCACGCTCTATGAGCTGGAGCCCGCGCCCGGCATAAAATCATCGCGGTCCTTGTAGACCTTAAATTCATTAGCTAAGACTTCAAATTCCTGGTTAGCCTCAATAAAACTAGCAATCTCACCTAACCAATTCATGAAGGGCTTACCTTTACCCATGGTAAACTTACGTCCAACCAAATCCAGGGACTGGATATAGTTGGTGCCCTCCCAAATTGAATAAATCTTAACATCCCGGGCCAGTTGTGCCACAGGGTACTCTTCGATAAAGCCATAACCGCCATAGGTCTGGATAGCATCACAAATCAACGGCCACGCCATATCTGAGGCATAAGCTTTGCAAAGCGGATTATTGACTTGGAACATGTTAAAGTAATGCTCACGTTCTTCAGGATTCTCTGCATCATGGGCCATATCAACATACCAGTAGGTCTTGATAATCATAGCCCGGATGGCCTCTACGCAAGACTTTTGCCGCAGTAACATCCGTCGAACATCTTCGTGCTCGATGATTCTTACACGCGGTCCCTTAGGATCAGTTAGTTTAGTGCCCTGTACCCGTTCCTTGGAATACTGCAGCGCATTATAATAAGCTTCGGCAGTTACTGACAAAGCCATCATGCCAGTATTAAGACGCTCTTCATTCATCATGTTGAACATCTGTGACATACCCTTACCCTTGCCATCCTCACCGGGAGCATCTCCAAGTAAGTAGCCAAGACATTTATTCTCTTCGCCAAAAGCCAAGCTAGCAGTGGCTGAGCCCTTAAGCCCCAGTTTATGCTCAATTCCGACCGTAGTAACATCATTGCTGTCACCGATGCTGCCATCGTCATTTACCCAGTATTTGGGCACTACAAACAATGACAACCCAGCAGTACCAGCCCGAGCACCTTCAATGCGAGCCAACACCAGATGGATGATATTATCCACCAGGTCACTGTCTCCAGCGGTAATGAACTGTTTTGTGCCTTTGATCTTGTATAGTCCCGGGGTATCAGTGGTAAAAGCTTTGGTAGCAGAAGCACCTACATCGGAACCTGCTCCAGCTTCGGTCAGGTTCATGGTGCCGCCCCATGCGCCACTAAACATTTTAGCCAGGAATTTATTCTTTACCTCATCACTTCCGAACTTTTGAATGACGCTAGCTGCTCCCGAGGTCAATCCCCAATAAGTAGGTAACGCCGCACAAGCCCCACACATCATTTCAATCAGGGGTGCATATACACAAAGAGGTAGTCGCCCTTCAACTTCCCGATCCGCGACCTGGGAGCCTAGTTCGGCTTCACAAACCGTCCGGTAGGCTATCTTAAATGAATCTGGGGTGACCACTTTTCCATCTACTAGCTTGACCCCAATGTTATCAGCATCATCATTGATAGGGGCAATCACATCACGGGCAACTTTGAAGGCTACATCAACAAAGGAATCGATATCATCCTTAGAGTAATAATCCCGGTAGGCTTCACAGCCCAATAACTTGTCCAGGTCAAGCCATTCTTTAAGGATGAACTTAATGTCCCGAACATCATATAGGTAATTTGTCGCCGCCAACTTAACTCCTCCTCTCGCTCCTCCCAGATTTCCACTTTATCTCTTTATGGTATATGAAACGATCTTTGGTAATCATACCATATTATTTCTTCTAATGGATTTATCTTACATATATGGTCTAAAGAAATTATTTCTAAAAAATTTCCCTAAGCTGCGCCAGTTTGACATTTCGCCCAGCCAGTTATGGACATTTTTTTTACAGTTGAATACAGGGATAATTAGTGTAGTTTTGTCGGAGATATTGCCTAATAAACCAATTTTCTGACGCTTCGATAAAATTTCTGATTTGTCTGACGGTAATAGATGCGGCATAATTAAATGAGCCTGAATGGCAACAAAATCTTAGTTTATAGGAACATCCACCAAGGAGGGTATCATACTGGTGCTTACATCTGATCGCTGGCATCTGCAGCTTGTCCGTTTTTGGCTGGTTGGAATTCTGAATGCCACCATCGACTTAGGTGGTTTTAACTTATTAGTAGCCACTTTCCATGTCTACTCCGGGCCCTTGGTCGGAGTTCTTAGCGTATTCTCTGCGAGTGCGGCTATGATTAACAGCTATGTCTTTAATCGTCAGTTTACTTTTGGCATCAGTGATAATCACCGTATTGAACATATTAATCGGTTTGCTATCGCTTCTGTCATCGGCATACTTATCAACAGTGGGCTAGTTGCCGCAGTCTCACTCTTAACTCCCCATCTACCATTCACCCCCCACCTGGTTCTCAGTCTGGCTAAAATCCTGGGTATGAGCAGTGAAGGTTTGTGGAACTTTTTCATTTACCGGCATTGGGTCTTCGTTTAAATTCGGATTTTCTCTCCTTTCGCTACTTGGCCTGAAAGCCAGGCCACCTATCGCTGTAGTTAGCAGTAATCCGCCCAACCAGTAGAGGTTAATTAGGGGGCGGGTAACATAATACCACAGCTTCTGATCAGCCCCACCTCCGCCGGGAGCGGTAAGTAGTATATCTCTTAGTATCCCGGGTACTATCTTCATTTCGCTAATGACACTTCCGTTATAGGTATGTCCATAGATGGTATAACTACCGTTTAAATTGGGAAATAGCAATCCCTGTTCCTCCAGTGTCAACGCGCCAATCGCCCCCGCCACCAGCAGCAACACTCCAGTATGGGCCAGGGCTCTAGACAATGGTAACTTACTTAGCTTTGGGTTTGCTATGCTATTAACCATCGGCAAAAAGATGCAGCCCAATAGTAACAGCCGGTCAATCTGCCGGCAGGTGAAAATTACCGCTATTAAACTTATTAACAAGGTTGTTATCGGCAGACT
>JBLNAS010000217.1:0-3834 GCA_050259475.1 Methylocystaceae bacterium | reverse complement strand
GCTTACGCACCGCTTCCACCCCGCCTTCGATTTTATTTCAAGTTAAACTTGAAAAAAAGTGGCCACCGACTGGTGTAAATCAACAAAGATCTAGGCAACCAGGTCTCTAGAGAATAACTTTCTTAGTTCCTAGTAACATTAAGAGGGATATCTAAAGTCGGCTTGGTCCCGGCTAAATACCTAAAGAAAAGTGTTTACCAAAAATGGAGTAAATATGTGTAGTTAATAAAACAGCTATTTTTCTGCCGTAGTTGGTAAAAAGTGAATAAAGGGTACGGGCGGGTTATATACTATCACTGAAAAGCTTACCAATTGTTACTCCGGTGTAATGAAGGAGGGATAGATGCTGGATGAAAGCAACAGGAATCGTACGCAGGATAGATGATCTGGGCCGGGTAGTAATTCCTAAGGAAATCAGACGTACGCTTCGCATCCGCGAAGGAGATCCACTGGAGATCTTTGTTGACCGCGAGGGCGAAGTAATACTAAAGAAATATTCCCCTATTGGTGAACTTGGGGATTTTGCCAAAGAATATGCGGATGCCCTACATGAGAGTATAGGTCAAATTGCCCTTATTGCTGATCGAGATAATGTTATTGCCGTTTCCGGTGCTCCCAAGAAGGAGTTTATGACTAAGGCCATCGGACCGGCAGTAGAAAAGTCATTTGAAGAACGTAAGGTGCAGGTGATGAATGATATCGGTGATCATCCGCATTGTAAGGGCTGCCCAGTTATAGCCAGTCCTGATCGGACTTGTAAGATTGTTTCCCAGGTTATCGCACCAATCATTGCTCAGGGTGATCCGATTGGAGCTGTTATTATTATGTCCAAGGATGAGGGCTTCAAGGTAAGTGAAACCGAGATTAAATTGGCGGAGACAGCAGCTTACTTTCTAGCCAAACAGATGGAAACCTAACGTTCCCCACCGGTGAGTAATTAAAAGCTGACGATAAAGGACCGCCATACCGGTCCTTTTTTTTTGTCCTTGCTTTATAATAAAAACTGTTACGTTGGGGAGGAATTCTATGGTAACTAAGCAGAGTTTTATTAAAGGAGCCGCTATATTGGCTGCTGCTGGAGCCTTATCCAAGGTTTTGGGTGCCTTGTACCGCATACCATTAGCCAGGATGATTGGCGGTGAAGGTATGGGCCTCTACCAGATGGCCTATCCTATCTATACCACAATATTGTCGCTAGCTACCGCGGGGGTTCCAGTTGCTATTTCAGTACTGGTCGCGCGCAAGGAAGCCCAGGGTTATAGTGGTGATAGTAAACGCCTTATGTCATTATCCTTGGTTTTATTGGGCGGGGTTGGCCTATTACTGGCGATAATAGTTTATCTGGCTGCGCCTTGGCTAGCTACTGAGGTATTGCACGAACCCCGGGCGGCACTGGCCATTGCTGCCATTGCTCCAGCGATTGTCTTTGCTGCCTTAATGGCGGTATTACGTGGTTATTTCCAAGGCTATCAATGGATGATTCCGACCGCGGTATCCCAGGTGGTGGAGCAGGTATTCCGGGTTATCTTAGTATTAGTGCTGGCTTTCTGGCTCTTACCCCGGGGGTTGGCCTATGCGGCAGCGGGGGCTACCTTTGGGGCGGTTATTGGGGGAGTTGCAGGTTTATCGGTGCTAGTCGGCTTTTATGCCTGGTATCAGCAGCACGAGAAAAAGAATTTAACTCAGTACCGGGTTTCTGGTCAGAATTCGAAAGCATTAGCTGCGGAAATGATTAAACTAGCCATTCCAGTATCTTTAGGTTCGGTGGTGGTACCGTTGGTGCAGATGCTAGATGCCATAATTGTACCCGGTAGGTTAGCGGCGATAGGTTTTACTACCGCCCGGGCCACTGAACTATATGGGCAACTATCCGGTATGGCCTCAGTATTAATCAATTTGCCGACGATTTTTACCATCTCAATTGCTACCTCTTTAGTGCCAGCAGTATCGGAAGCTATTGCTAGCCAGGGCAAGGGGTTGGCGGTTGAGCGCATTAATAATGGGTTGCGGCTGGCAGCAATTATTGCCTGGCCTAGTGCAATCGGGCTGTTTGTACTGGCGGGGCCAATTATGGATTTGTTATTTGCTACCCCGGAGGCGGGGTTACCGTTAATGCCCCTAGCCTTTTCTATTCTAGTATTAGCGGTATTTCAAGTAACCAGTTCCTCATTGCAAGCTTTGGGAAGACCAGATCTACCACTTAAGCATTTGTTGATTACGGGGATTGTCAAAGTGGTCTGCAATTACACTCTGACCGGGGTGCCAATGCTAAATATTGTGGGCCCAGCCATCGGTACCGTATTAGCATTCAGTATTGGATCAGCCTTTAATTATTACTGGCTTAAGCGTATTACCGGAATGAAGACCGAAAAGATGCGCCAGGCTAAGATTGCTCTGGCAGCCATTGCGATGGGAGTAGGGGTCTACTATGGTTTTGAGCTGCTGGTCATTAGTGGGCTGAGTTCGCATCTCGCCACTTTACTGGCTATTAGTGCGGGGGCTGTGGTTTACGGCATTATGTTATTCATTTTAGGTGAGTTTGATCGAGAATTAATCAAGCGATTACTAAAGCGCTAGGCTTTAATAGGAGTGATAGATAAATGGCCAAAAAGGATGCCGGGGAGGAAATTCGTGAACTGGTTGAGGTCCAGCGTCGATTGCTGGCCCCGGGCGGTTGTCCCTGGGATCGGGAACAGACTCATGAATCACTAGTGCGATATTTGTTAGAAGAGACTTATGAGGTTATCGATACCATTTACCTGGGACAGCCGAATAAATTGCGAGAAGAATTGGGTGATTTACTGCTGCAGGTAGTATTTCATGCTGCTCTTGCCGAAGAAAAGGGTCAATTTGATTTGGCTGATGTCATTCATGATATTGATGCCAAGATGATCAACCGTCACCCCCATGTTTTTGGTTCCCTGGAGTTAGATACGGCGGAGCAGGTCTTAACAGAATGGGAGGGCTTCAAAGCCAAGGAAGGTAAAAAGAGTATCATGGAAGGTATTCCGGCTCACCTCCCAGCCTTGCTTAGAGCTTACAAGCTGCAGGAAAAGGCAGCCCGGGTCGGATTTGATTGGGATAAGATTGATGGGGCTTGGGACAAGTTGGCGGAGGAAACCGAGGAACTCAAGGCAGCGGTGGCCGAAGGTAATCGTGAGCATCTGGAGGAAGAATTCGGCGATTACTTGTTTGCGTTGGTTAATATCAGCCGTTTTCTCAATATTATGCCTGAAGAAGCTCTGCACAAGACTAATGCCAAATTCCTGCGGCGGTTTAATTATATTGAGCAGGAATTGGCCACTGCGGGCCAACAATTTGCCGATGTAGATCTAGAATATATGGATAGTCTGTGGGAGAAGGCTAAGCTCAGGGGGTTATAAATGAATAGCGAGTAAGATGATGAAGAAATGAATAAATTGCCGATTATTATTGCTGATCGGGAAGGAAATGGCGTTTGATTAGCGAATAGGGCTTATTAGCATTTTATGCAGCTTGGTAGCTGCCAGGAGGGATTAGTATTGAATAAAGCAGATTTAGTAGGACAGGTAGCGGGCATAACCGGTATGACTAAGAAAGATACCGACCCCATTGTCAGTGCTTTACTTGCTACCGTGCAAGCCGCACTTAAGACTGGCGACAAAGTACAGTTAGTGGGTTTTGGAACCTTTGAAGTAAGAAATCGAGCTGCTCGTAAGGGTCGCAACCCACAGACGGGCAAAGATATTCAAATTCCGGCTTCTCGTATCCCTGCCTTCAAACCGGGCAAGGTATTAAAGGATTCAGTACACTAGATGCGACTGGACAAATTTCTCAAGGTATCAAGGCTAATTA
>JBLNAS010000216.1:0-4253 GCA_050259475.1 Methylocystaceae bacterium | reverse complement strand
AACCCGTCATTACAGTGCCCGCTTCTTGATCAGCGGTAAAGCCCGGCAGTTCCAGTGCTCGGGCAATTACGGGTGCAAACTCACCGTTGTTTACGTGTACTACTCCTGGCCAGCCTACTGGACCAGTGGTGAAAATGTTATCTACATACCCGACTTGCGGTTCCTGAATGCAGTTAGTTGTCATTAGTATTGCCCCAGGAAAAGCAGCAAACTCTTTTTTCTGATTTTGCCAGGCACCACCATAATGACCAACTAAATGTGGATACTTATTTAATTCAGGATAGCCATGAGCCGGCAGCATCTCACCATGGGTGTAAATATTGATTCCCGTGCCTACCGTTTGCTCCAGTAAATCCTGCAAATCCTTAAGATCATGACCACTAACCAGGATGCATTGGCCAGCCCGCTGACCTAAGGCGACAGTGGTGGGGACCGGATGACCAAGTAACCCAGTATTGCCAGCATCCAGCAATTCCATCGCCCGATAATTGATAGCTCCACATTGCATTACTAAAGCTAGTAACTCATCCATCGTTTTCTCGGTACCTAACGCAGCTAGCCCCTGATATAAAAAGTCATATACGACACGGTCTTCTAGTCCAAGAATCGCGGCATGGTAAGCATAAGCAGCCACCCCTCTTAATCCATAGAGCAGTAGTTGTTGTAATGAATTAAGATCGGGATTTCCATCTAGCAATTCTAGAGTTTTTATACCATGCCAACGAGGTCCATCAGTTGGCAACATGGCCCGAACTGAACTAATTTTATCCTCGAGCTTGGCCTGCATCGCAGAAATAGCATTGACATCAAAATTAACATTAGTCAAAGTAGCAAACAGCCCCTCGGCCACGACACGATCGGTATCCAAATCAATCCAACCTAACTCCCGTGTTCGACTAGCATAAAAGGCCAGATGCGCCATTTGGTAAGTCATTTCATCGAGATGGTCAGCTATCTCAGGCTTTTTGCCGCATACACCCGAGATGGTACAACTAATACCTTTAGCGGTTTGTTCACATTGATTACAAAACATGATTATTCCTCCTAAAGCTTTACGACAATTATGACCTTTTTTGTCCTATTTTGAAAAATGAAAAACCTGCTTTTTAGTGTTTAACCAATTAATTAAAGTATTTGTTCAATCACGGTTAAACTTGAATATTCCCTGCTACAATATCAGCAATAGTTTCTCGGTTCAATTCTTGATTCATGGCTTCCTGGGCTCGATTTAATATCCGCCGCACCTGACAGGTGACTGAATTCGGGCAAACAAACCCGGTACCTAAACAGGGATTAATAGCCACCGGTCCTTCAATGGCTTGTAATACATTAGCAATGGTAATCTCATCGGCTGCAACCGCCAATCTCACCCCTCCCTGAATACCTCGCTGCGTCGTCACCAGACCAGCCCGCGCCAATTGCTGAACCGTTTTCTGCAGAAAAACTTCAGGGATATCCTGATGCTCTGAGATTATTCGGCTGGAAATCAGTTGACCGATTTCGGCTTTGGCCAGTTCAATTAGAATCTTAATAGCATATTCAGATTGTCTGGTGATTTGCATTAGCTTTCCTCTATTCAGACTAATATCATCCACTTTGTATGTTTTAATGATAACAAATGGAATTCAGCCTGACAATAGTATTTTTACAAAAATATATACCCTAGCTATTTATAGCAACCTCTTAGCTCTAATTTCGGGCAGCGGTTCATCATTAATCGCTAGTTAAACTGGTTTAATCCTACATTGAAGTATTAATTTCATAACTAAGATCTTTAGTCGTCGATTTTTGATATTCAATACCTTCTGGATAATTGCCCTTTACCATCCCGGCTACGGCGAAGGCGGCATTAGCCATAATCTGGCGTGATAGCTGGTTGATGCCAGTCGCATCCGCCGCTAAATTCATCATCGTTATATCGGTGTCTTCAACATAGGGTTGAGTGTCCCCAGAAGCAACTGCTGAAACCATTACTTTGGGCATTCCTAGCGGCAACATGCGCATGGCACTAGTACCTATCGTGGTGCCAGCTCTACCACCTAAACTAATGATACCGGCGACGCCGCCACGGTTAACCAATTCTTGCACCACCTGTGCTGCTCCCTTAGCCATAACTTCGACCGCTAGATTACGGTCATTGCGGCGAACTAGCTCCGCAAGTTCCATGCCTCCGGCTCGAGCTACCTCATCACTAGCAATATCAGGAGTAAAATACGGCAGTCCTTTAATACCGGCATTGATGACTACTACCGGCTCCTCACAATGTGTAAGTACGTCCTTGATGTATTGGTGTTCACGTCCTTTGGTGTCCAGGGTGCCTAAAATAACTATCTTACTCTGCATTTATTTGCCTCCTCTATTATTGCGTTAAAGCTCCTCAGCAATAGCAACCCACCTTAGCATGCCACCAAAAGCAAGATGGTATGACCCAAATCGTTGTCCACTAATTTGCATTTATTGCCGATTAACTCTGATTCTGGGGTAAAAGCAACCAGATGGGCGGGAGCAGGATATTTTCCCTTTATAAGGAACTATACATTTTAGAGGAGTGATTCGCATGTTACTGCTGGGTATATTGGGAGCACTTGGTCTGATTATCTTCTCGGTTTGGCTATTAGTAGTGGCTAAAGACGAGAATAAGCGCAAAGTCCCGATTATGGGAGCCACTATTTGCCTGCTGTTTGCCCTAGCGGGTTTAAGCTTAGGGATAAAGCCAGACGAGCCTGTTTCTACAACTTCCGCCCCGCAATCTGAGCATCAATATCGGGTTGGCAACATCACCGTCAATTATGAAATTAAGCCAACTAAGAACGAATCTAACCAAACCCAGGTGCTAGTTACCACGAAAAATGTTGGCCAAAGCCCTTTTAGTGGTACGGTGGATGTTAAGTCTTCGACCGCTAACGGCGTCTATCTAGATATGGATATTTTACATATCTTTAATCTAGCTCCGGGCCAAAGCCGGGTTAGTGTTTGCTGGCTCAAGCTTAGCCAACCACCGTTGATCACAATTACGCCCAATACTAAATAACAAAACTGCTTAGTAACGAATAAAACAGCCGGTGATTTTTTCGCTCCACTGGCTGCTTTATTATTATCTTGGAGAACATTTTTCCAATGATTTAAGGGAATTCATCCGAGTCTAGTCTAGGCTTGCCATAAACCATGTAAATTGCAATAAGCACGAACTTTGATCTCATCATTGGTTACCGCAAAGAAAGCCTCCGGAACCTCACCGGGTTTAAAATCATGGCGACAGACACGATTATCAAAAATCACTTCTACCCATTCAATATGATGTTCATCTAGCATAGGATGAGCAATGCTTCCGACTTTAACCAGGATGCCATCAGCCATTCTTTCCACTACTGGGATATGCTTTTCATAGGCCGCTTCCACCGTATTAGCCTCTTGCAGCTTCATAGGTTGACCACAACAGACTAATTCCCCTTTACCCTCATGCAGAACTTCCACAATATTTCCGCAGATTTCACATTTATAGATCCCCATTTTCTTGGCCATAGGTGCTCCTCCCTCTTAGTATTTGCCATAGTATAGCTGATTGCGAAGTTCCTGGGAAGCAAATCTCTTAACATTAGCTAGTATAAATATTTCTTGGTAAGATGAACCCTATTTACCATATTTTTCATATGATATTGCAGTTCCGCCAAATAGGAGGTGAGTAAAACGGGATTAAAGTTCAAACCCAAATCAAAACCCTGTTCTTGTCTACAAGTTAACAAGACCAACGTTTTTGTTAAATGTGCATCTACTTGTAAGAAATGCCCTCCAGGTAAACCTGGACGTCCTGGCCCTCCCGGCCCTCCTGGTCCTCCTGGTCCTCCCGGCCCTCCCGGTCCTCCAGGACCAGGAATGGACACCATTTGTGACTGCTGTATTACCCCACTACGCTATATCTTAAGCCAGTTAATTGGTCAAAGCGTTACCATCGGTCTAGTAGCAAATCCTCCGGGGCAATACACAAATGCCGTCATTAAAGCAGTAGGAACTGGAACCGTAACCATCACCGTCGCTAACGCAGATCATATCCTTTCCCTCTGTGAGGTGGTTGGCGTAAGATCTCCTGAACTGGCCAATGTTTCATTGTTACAGCCCCCCACCACACCGAGAACTGGCGAATGTGCTTGCTGCGAAGCCCCAATCCGGCAGGTGTTTACAGCCAATATCGGTAATACAGTAGATATCGTAACTGTCAGCGGTGGTAACTCCTTCAACAATATACAGAATGCGCT
>JBLNAS010000215.1:0-9284 GCA_050259475.1 Methylocystaceae bacterium | reverse complement strand
GGCACGTGCTAGTAACATACCTACGGTTTTACCGCCAATAAATCCGGAACCAACCATATGATGGCGGATAGCCAGCAAGTGAGCAAGGTTTAAGTGCTGCTTGGCGAGAGCTAGTATTTTTTCATCCCGCCCTAACAACATGCGGGAAAGTCGTTCAACCAACATTTTGTTTGGTTCGGGAGGGTAATCTTGTTCGGGATAGTTTTCAATAAGCCCCGCCGCCAGGAGAAATATTCGATCCCAATAATCTAGTTTTCGCTCGTTATCTCCAAGACGGATTTGGTTGCTGCTGGTAAAGAGACGAGCTGCTTCCACACTGTTGGTGATAGGATCAAAAGCATTGCCATTTTGCACATGAGGTAAGAACATAGTCGGTGAGTAGCGATTGTATACCTTCAGGGGGTGGAGATATAAGTGATCTCTAAGCCGATAAACATCCAGAAAAAGTTGTGTTGTTTCGCGGATCCGAGCAATTGTTTGGTAGGAGTTCTGGCCGCGCAAGATAGCAAAGTAGGCAATAGTATCTAACTCAAATAAGTAGGGACAGGTAACGCGGAAGAAATTACCTACCATTAGGTCGGTAGCCCATGTTGATACTAAATCAGATAGTGAGTCAAATATATAGCAGACGCCTCGTCCTTCCTGAGTAGCTATTTGATGTACTTGGGAGGAAAAGCCTTCAAAACCAAGCTCAGCATTAAGGTTATAGGTAATATCGGCTTCGGCAGTCAGTGGTGGGTGCTGTCCAAAGCGTAAATATACCAGGCGACGTTGGTCGGAATGGGCTTGATGTACAAATTGCTGGACAAAATAAGCATACTCTTCCAAACGGTCTACTTGCCAGACCACATTATCACCTAGGCGAAGAAAATCAATTACGCTATCCCAGCCTGGTAGTCCTGACGAGACACGTTCCGGCATAAAGATCCCCCCTTAGCATTGGCATTTATCTGGGGCTTAGCATAATTATAATGATTTTACTAGAGTTAATGACATGATAATAGCTTCAGCTTCTAATAAGTGACGGCGCAAGGGGTATAATAGGATTAATCTTACATTAGTTGCCAGCTATGGCAGGGAGGTAAAAATGAATTTAACTATTCTGAATCCCGATGAATTGCTGAATCATATGCGGCAGGAGAGTTATCGGCCGCTTTCTTATGAGGAATTACTAGATGAATTATCCATACCGCCCGAAGAGGTGCAGAATTTAAGTCAACTCTTAGGACGCCTGGAGAAGGACGGGGAAATTGTTAAAACCCGCCGCGGTAAGTACGGCCTGCCGGAAATGATGAACCTGATACGGGGGACTTTATCGGTTACTACCCGGGGTTACGCCTTTGTTACCCCAGATACTGGTGAGGGGGAGGACATTTTCGTCTATGGTCGGGAATTGAACGGGGCGATGCATAATGATCGTGTTATGGTGCGTTTGAGTCGCTTAGCTCAGGGACAGTCCCGCGCGGAGGGTGAAGTAGTCCGAGTTATCCATCGGGCTCACCAAGAATTGGTAGGGACCTACCGTAAAATTCGCCAGGTTACCCAAGTGGTACCTGATGATCGTCGGCTGCATACCTATCCGATATTTGTCCATCCCGGTAAGAAAATGCCGATCAAGGATGGCGACAAGGTGGTAGTTAAAATCACTACCTGGCCAGGTAAGGATGGCTTTGCTGATGGGAGTATTACTGAGGTGCTGGGAGGCTTCCAGGATCCTGGAGTTGATGTTTTATCAATCATCCGTAAGTATCAACTGCGAGATAGCTTTGCTCCTGAGGTGGAAACAGCGGCTGAGCAGTTGGCGCAGCCAGTTAGCAGCGAAGACTTGGCAGATCGGGTGGACTTAAGAAATCTAAGGATGGTTACCATTGATGGCGAGGATGCTCGTGATCTTGATGATGCGGTTAGTATCAATCGTTTGCTGGATGGTGGTTATGAATTAGGGGTTCATATTGCGGATGTATCGCATTATGTTACCGAAGACAGCATTCTGGATAAGGAAGCCCGCGAAAGAGCCACCAGTGTTTATCTGGTTGATCGGGTGCTGCCGATGCTGCCGCCGGTACTTTCCAATGGTATCTGCAGCCTAAACGCCGGGGAGCCTCGCCTCGCCTATACTTGTCTGATGAAAATTGATGCTGAGGGCGAAGTTAAGGAATACAGCATTGTTAAATCGGTAATTGAAGTAAATGAACGTATGACCTATAGCGCGGTTAATAAAATATTACAACGCAGCGATCCTGAGTTATTAGAGCGCTATGCCGATTATCGTGAAGATTTTGACCTTATGCGTGAGGTATCGGGATTAATACGCCAAAATCGTGTGAAACGGGGAGCGTTAGATTTCGATTTTCCAGAGGCTAAGGTCATATTGGATGAAGAAGGACGACCCGTTGCCATTAAAAAGCGGGAACACGGGGTTGCTGAGAGCCTAATCGAGGATTTCATGATTGCTGCTAACGAAACCGTGGCTAGGCACATCTATGATCGTACCTGCCCAGTTCTCTATCGTATTCATGAAAAACCTGCCGAAGAGAAGATTAATGATTTAAATCAGGTACTTAAAGTATATGGCTTGAATTTGCCTGAACACCCCGAACCCAAAGCGGTGCAGACCGTACTGGATTATATTAAAGGCCGCCCGGATGAAAGGATCATCAGTACCATGATTTTGCGTTCCATGCGCCATGCTCGTTATTCACCTTTAGCCATCGGCCATTTTGGACTGGCTTCTAAGTATTACTGCCATTTTACTTCTCCAATTCGGCGCTATCCTGATTTAGTGGTTCATCGCATGCTGGATTTATTAGCAGCTAGTGGCTTGCCAGAAAAGAAAAGGACACAGCTGGCCGGTAAAATGCAGGTGCTGGGTGATCATTGTACGGTGAAAGAAATGGCCGCCGAAGAAGCGGAACGTGATTCGGTTGACATGAAGAAAGCGGAGTATATGGCACCGTTGGTCGGAAGAATCTTTATGGGTAATATATCCTCGGTGCTATCCTTTGGCTTCTTTGTTGAATTGAGTAATACTGTTGAAGGTCTGGTGCACATTTCTTCGATTAGTGATGATTACTATATTTTTGATGACAAAGCTTATACCTTATATGGGAAAAACCGAGGTACCCGGTATCGCATCGGTGATCAAGTAAAGATCAAACTGAATAATGTTAATGTCAGCGAAGCAAAAATTGACTTTGAACTCTATGATGGTGATGAAGCGCCACTCGATTTAGATCAAATTACCGTTGAGGAGCGGGTAAGCACGCCGCAAATCCATTTTGTCAGTGAACTGCCCGAGCCCCTGCAAGCACCGCGGGTTCATACTGCACCACGATCCCAAGATAAGAAATCACCTGCCGGACGGAGTAAGAGTAAGAGTAAAAGTACGACCAGACGGCGTAAGTAAAATGGAATAACTTGATTCGTGGATAATCAGGTTACTGGTTAATGAATAAAATATTAGTAAGCCAGTGGAGAAAAGTCTAATGACAGGCGATACTAATAATAGAGGATTTCCGCAATTAAGCAGGTGCTAAGAAATATTTGCGGCATACCCTCATCCAAGTGGCATGGGAGGAGAATAGTCATGGCAGGGGCCGGAATTGTTACTACTATAGGGCTATTTTCGATATGGGGGGTTATTAATGGTGAACCACTCGATATTGATTACAATTTAATTTATAAAGGGTTCAACGACACCATGAATGGGCAGGCTGAAGGAGCAATTCTTAATTTGCTACTCGGCGGGCTTATTTGCTGGGGATTATGGTCATTAATGCGCTGGTTATTTCAAAGGGATGAAAAACGCAAGTTGGAGACCTGGAGTAAAGTCGAGACCATCAAACCGGATTATGCTTATAAAGGATCTGGCCAGAAACGTCAGTGGTTAAGGATTGATGATGCGGAGGCCGGGTTTACTTTCTGGTTATTAAATCCCCAGGGGCAGATTGTTGGTGATGGGGTCGACGAAAAACTCCTCGATTTAAGTGCCGGAGGGCTATCCTTTTATACCAATGAACTACTAGATATTGATAAGCAATTGCATATGCAATTAGATCTGGGGAAACCACCGATCTTGAAGTTAGCTGGCCGGGTAGCTCGTGTCCAGTTTAGTCCCGAGGGTGTAGAAAAGCGCTACATGATTGGGGTGCAATTTATCGGTATAAGGGTCGGCGAACAGGATCGAGTTATTAAGTACACCTTAAGTCTCCAACGCCAAGTTATTGAGGAACAAAAAAGGATTAAAGAAACCTGCCCGATTTGTGGTGAATTGTTGCCACTAAATGAGGCTGGCGAGCCTGGGGTTTGTGAACATTGTGCGGCTGATGAAGCAGCGGCAGCGGCAGGGCCGGAAAACATCATCTAATTAATTTAAGTAGGAAAAAATTTCTGGATACCCCTCACAAAAAGGGGTATTCTTTTTGTGAGGATAGAAAGTGCTAACCAAGTCACTTCTATAAATTTAATAATTAGGAGTCATCTACTAATGACAACAAATATTGATAAGCCCAAGATTGAGCAAGCGGTAAGGATGATATTGGAAGCGATTGGAGAAGACCCTGAGCGTGAGGGCCTGGTGAATACCCCATCTCGAGTAGCGCGCATGTATGAAGAGTTATTTGCCGGCTTACATGAAGATCCTAGTGAGCATCTGAAAGTGTTCTTTACGGAACATCATGATCAGATGATAATTGTCAAGGATATCCCCTTGTATTCTGTATGTGAGCATCATTTGGTTCCCTTCGTCGGTAAAGCGCACGTCGTTTATATGCCTCGGGAGGGAAAACTGATTGGGTTATCTAAGATTGCACGAGTGGTTGAGGTCTTTGCCCGTCGACCGCAGGTGCAGGAAAGGCTGACCTATCAAATCGCCGAAACTTTTATGGAAGTATTGAAACCTTATGGAGTTATGGTGGTTATCGAGGCGGAACACATGTGTATGTCGATGCGTGGGGTTCGAAAACCGGGAACCACTACCATTACCTCCGCTGTGCGCGGTCGCTTTGAAAAGGATAATCGATCCCGATCCGAGGCACTCTCACTAATATTGAAGGGCTAACCGCCAAGAACCAATTAGAATATATCCGGGGTAGAGGGTGATAAGATGAACGATCGTGAGCACATTCTGATATTTAGTGACTCTAAATCTGAAGTGACTGAACTGGAGAATGCTCTGCGTCAGCAATACCAGGTAACGATGGCCGATGAGTGGGGGTTACTGCTTCCAATCCTACAGCGGCATGCTACTGATTTGGTATTGTTATTTTTCGGTCATCAACCTAATGCTGACCAATACCTAAATATGATTAATGATATTATTGCAGTGGATGAAGATGTCTCAGTGCTTTTGGTCGTGGCGCAGGGGGATGTTAAATCTATGGTAAGGGTTGCGGAAACCGGGGCTTTCTATTTTTGGACCGGCTTGCCGCTGCAGGTTGAGGAAGTCAAGCAACTAGTGCATGAAAAGCTGGAAATGAAGCGAATGAGCACTGAATTTTTATCCGATGACGCCCCCTTTGGTATTATCGGTAAGTCGGGTGCTACCCGCCGAACCCTAGCCTTAATTAACAAGGTTAAAGATTTACCTAACAATGTATTGATTACCGGTGAAAGCGGAACGGGGAAGGAATTAATCGCCCACGCTTTGCATTTTGGCGGCATAAGATCGGGTGGGCCTTTTGAGGTTGTCAATTGTGCAGCTATTCCGGCCAATCTGATTGAATCCGAGTTATTTGGGCATGTCAAAGGAGCATTTACCGGAGCTTATGCTGATCGTAAAGGCAAATTTGAGATGTCAAATCGCGGTACCTTATTTCTGGATGAGATCGGGGAAATTGATTTACCTTTACAGTCCAAACTTTTAAGAGTTATTGAAGATCGGCGCATTAACCCGGTAGGATCACCTTATAATATTAGCGTTGATACTAGAATTGTGGCAGCTACCAACCGCAACCTGGAAAATATGGTGGAGGATGGCCGGTTTCGTGATGATCTCTATTTTAGGCTCAATGTTATAACTATTTTCCTGCAGCCATTGAGACAACGACGGGAAGATATTCCGCTGCTGGTGCAAAACTTTTTGGACAAATATGCGCGCGAGTTTTCTCGCTCGATCAAAGGTATAGAGGTATCGGCTTTAAACCTACTGGAAGAGTACCAGTTCCCAGGCAATATTAGGGAACTCCAAAATATTATCCAGCGGGCGGTTATCCTTAGTGAGGGGCCGTATATTAAAACTACTGACTTGCCCCGTAATGTAACCCGAGGGGCTACCAAGCCGGTAGCAGGAGAAAATTTAGTCCCGATTAGTGTGGGGGAGAGTTTAGATGAAGCCGAGCGGAAACTGATTCTAGCCACCTTGCGCCACACCGGCAATAATAAGCAACAGGCTTCGAAGATACTAGGAATAACTGATCGCACCTTGCGCAATAAATTGCATCAATACCAGGATGAAGGTATAATTCCTTCCTAAAGGCGGAAAAAATTACCGGATTGGAAAAAATATTATATTAAGCCGTAGTTAAAGGTTGATAATAGCCGACACTACGGCTTAATTATTATGGCACGGTTTTTGCAATGTTTAATCAAGGTAGGGCAATAATAACTCCAAGTAGCAATTAAACGCGACATTTACTTAGCACCAACACCACAAATTTGAGGAGGATATTGCTCTGGATTACATTTTTTAATTATCGGCAGGGCTATAATACCGAGGAAGACCTGGAAGTTGTGGAGGGAGCTTTGTAATGCTGCTTATACTAGGTAAATACAAATAAAAGGAGATTATTAATCATGTATGACACTATAGTAAAAAACGCTATGATCCCTCAGGGGGAAGACCTGGTACCGGCCAATATCCTAATCAAAGCTGGCACCATTGTCGGCATAACCAATCAGGATCTCGATGCTCCCAAGGTTATTGACGCGGAAGGCAATATGGTTTTGCCGGGTTGCATTGACTCGCACACCCACTTTATGGACCCGGGCTTTACCCATCGGGAAAACTTTAAAGCGGGGACAAGTGCTGCTGCTGCCGGGGGCGTAACTACCATCATCGATATGCCCTGCTGCAGTGTGCCTTCGGTTCGTGGTGTCTCCGATATGGAGAATAAACTAAAGGCCATCGGCCCGCAGGCCATCGTTGATTTTGCCCTTTGGGGTGGAGTAACCGGTGAAGATGTGCGTAATGAGAAGCATTTCCAGATTGTCAAGGAGCAGACTGATGTCGGGGTAGTAGCGTTCAAAGTTTATATGACTCCCTCGGTACCCAGCTATCCCCGAGTAACTGATCCGGAAATGTATGAGTGCTTTAAAGCAGTAGCTGCGGTCGGCTTACCGGTTGGTATCCACGCCGAAAACTATGCTATGTGTGATTTTTATGTTCAACAATACCAAAGACAGGGGCGAACAGAAGGTCCTGCCTGGGCCGAAGCTCGAAGCATTTTAGCCGAGAAGGTAGCTATTGAATTAGGGATTAGTTTTGCCGAAAACACGGGTGCTCGTTTACACATCGTGCATATGAGTACTGGTATCGGTGCTAAATTGGTGCGAGATGGAAAGATGCGGGGAATAAACGTTACTTCTGAAACTTGTCCCCATTATTTGATGCTCGATTACCGCGAAGCAATGACCGAGTTTGGCGCCTTCGCTAAGATTGCACCACCTCTTCGTACCCATGAAGATAATGAAGTCCTTTGGGAAGGGCTGCAGAAAAAGTGGGTAGACTTTATGGCCACCGATCACGCCCCCTATAGTATGGAGGAGAAAACCAAGGATAACGGCAATATTTGGACGGCGTTTCCAGGAATACCGGGGGTCGAAACCATGGTGCCGCTCATTATCAGTGAAGGGTATAACAAGGGGAGACTAAGTTTATCCCGTACCATAGAAGTTTTAAGCCGTGATGCCGCCATCCACTATGGCCTGTATCCCAAAAAGGGATCAATGCACATCGGAGCGGATGCTGATTTTACTATCATTGACCTTAATAAAGAGTGGGTCATTGATAAGGATGATCAGTACAGCTTATGCCGCTATACCCCGCTACATGGCGTAGCCCTCAAGGGTAAGGCAGTAAAAACCATCGTTCGCGGTCAAGTGGTCTATGATTTTGATAATGGCGGTATCGTTGGTAAAGAAGGGTATGGGCAATTCATCAAACGGCAAACTATCAGTCAATTGCCACGCACTGTTGTATTTTAAGTTTATTTATTGGAGGTAGAAAAGATTATGGGTAGACATTGTATCACGGTTATCGACATGCTAAACGACTTTATTGGTGAAAAGGCACCATTGCGCTGCCCAGATGGCGAAAAAATTGTGCCCGCCTTACAAAAGCTGGTTGAATTTGCCCATCAAGATACGGATAAGTTTGCGGTAGCATTTATCCAGGAAGCTCATCGTGACAAAGATGCTGACTTTCGGGTACGCCCCCGCCATGCGATCAAAGGTTCTTGGGGCTCTGACTTTATTCCCGACCTAATGCCGAATTTTGATAAGGGCGATTATGTGGTACAGAAGCGACGTCACAGTGCCTTTGCCTATACCGATTTCGATCTTTACTGCCGGGAAGAAGATGTAGATACCGTAGTGGTGACCGGAGTGTGGACTAATGTATGTGTGCGCTCTACGGCTTCCGATGCCCTTTACCATACCTATCGGGTTATTGCTATTAGTGATTGCTGTGCTTCGGCTACTAAGGAAATGCATGAAGCGGGTCTGGTCGATATCGGTATATTCGGTCGGGTAATGACCTTGGATGAGTATATGAAGGAATTTGGTAAGTAGCTACTCCTTTAGTTTGTTGGCTGATTAGGCCCTGTCTATTTTTAGACAGGGCTGTGATCAATTGGGTCTACTGAGAAGTAGTAGTCGGAATCAGGCTTTAGGAATAGATCCGATTAACTGCTTCAGGTGGAGGCCATCCCTACTGGGAGTTAAGGCAGGCTAGATTAGGGGGGTGTGATATTGGCTGAGTTCTGTCTCCACAAATATGTGCAGCATTTAACTGACCAAGGGCGAATTATTACCATTAGAAAACCGGTTAATCCAGTTTTTGAAATGGCGGCTATACTCAAAAAAGTCAACGGCGAAACCGGGGTAGTTTTTACCGATATAATGGGTTACGACCAGCAGGTGGTTAGTGGTTTATGTGGCAGCCGTGAGGACTGGGCTAATTATTTTGGGGGTACACCTTATCAGGTTCGTGAACGCTTGGTACAGGCATTACGTAGCCCTTTGCCTTGGCAAGAAGTTTCCGAGGCACCATGCCAGGAAATAAAGTA
>JBLNAS010000214.1:0-3843 GCA_050259475.1 Methylocystaceae bacterium | reverse complement strand
TCCTTTTTGTTCGCAAACATTTCGTAACCAGCAATGATGTTACTTAAACCTATGGTATGCGTAATCAGCTGGCTAACATCGAGTTTACCCACCTCGATTAACCGCATTAGTCGCTGCATCTGATCAAGGGGTACATAGCCACTCTTTAGGGTTAGGTTCTTAAAGAAAAACTCGGCCATCGGGAACTCAATTACTGGTGGACCTATACCCACCATGGAAATAGTACCACCCCGGCAGGTAGACTTGATTGCTTGTTGTAGGGTGACTGGCAGCCCCACCGCATCAATCGCCAGATCAGCTCCCTCGCCCCCAGCAATCCGCCTGATCTCTTTGGCATTTCCACCTTGATCTGGATTCAGGACATGAGTTGCCCCCAGAGCCTGTGCCATCTCAAGCCGATTCTCTTCCATGTCCACCACAATCAGCCGTGCCGGGGAGAAAAGAGCGGCACAGGCAACTGCGCATAGCCCTACCGGCCCGGCTCCGAATACGACGATACTATTTCCGGGCTGTGGCGATCCATTGGTCACTGCAAAATAGCCCGTTGACAATACATCTCCTACCAATAGGGCGGCTTGATCATTTACTGAGGCAGGGATAGGTATCAGGCAGGCATCGGCGAAAGGTATCCGTATCAACTCCGCCTGCGCTCCAGGTAATATTCCAGCGACGCCTAGCCCCCCAAACATACCTTTGCTGGTAGTACAAGCATATACCTTGCCTGCCTGGCAATTGGGGCAGATACCGCAATAGGGTGCAGCTGGTACCGCTACCCGGTCACCCGGCTGAAAACTCCGCACTTGGGCACCGATCTGGTCAATTACTCCGACAAATTCATGGCCAATGATAAAACCAGGCCGATAGGGAAGATGTCCTTTCCAGAAGTGAACATCACTACCACAGATCGACGAAGCAGTAACCCGCACAATGACATCGGTATCTTTTTTAAGCATCGGCGCTTCAGTTTCTTCCAGTGATAACTGTAGATTTTCCCTTAGGAATAAAGCCTTCAACTTAAAGACCTCCTCGTCCCGCTTAGCAGAGTTGAACTCTGAACCTGCTTTAGGGTAACAATTTCATTTTTTTAGCTTCGAAGGTTAACATATCCCTAAAGTCCGGATGAGCGATGCTAATCATATTTTTAACCCGGGTTCGCATATCCCAGCCCTTGAGATGGGCTACTCCATATTCAGTGACAATATTGTCCACTTCGGTACGGGAAGTGGTGACAAACATACCAGGTGCCAACATCGGAGTAACCTTCGAATGCATAACCCCGGCTTTATCCGTATAAGTGGAATAGAGGGTGAGGAAAGACTGCCCACCTTTAGAACGCCATGCTCCCTGAATAAAGTCTAATTGCCCACCAGTTCCTGAATACTGAACGTAGCCGATCGATTCAGAAGCCGATTGGCCGGTAATATCAACTTCCACCGTACCATTGACTGAAACTAGCTTGTCATTGAGGCCTATAATATAGGGATCATTAACATAGGAAGTACAATGCATCTCTACCAGGGGATTGTTGTGAATAAAGTTGTACAGTTTCTTGGTACCGAGGGCAAAGGAACCGATGATTTTGTAGCGATTGAAGTTCTTTTGAGAGCAAGTGATAACCCCAGCGTTATATAAATCCACCATGGAGTCAGTAAGCATTTCGGAGTGGACACCCAAATTCTTTTTGTCTTTTAGGTAATTAGCAATAGCATTAGGCATACCGCCAATACCAATCTGTACACATGAACCGTCCTCAATCATCTCAGCAATGTACTGGCCGATTAATTCGTCTTCCTTGGTAATCGGGATCTCGGGCAATTCCACCAATGGTGTGTTATCCTCTACTACCGCTGATACCTCGCTAATATGCAGGTGGTTATTGCCAAAAGTACGCGGCATATTTTCATTGACCTCAATTATGATATGCCGGAATTTACCGGTCTTGGCCGAGCCCCAGCCTATGTCTACGGCACAACCAGTACTAAAAAAGCCATGTTCGTCCATAGGAGAAACCACACAGGCTACTGCTCCCCTGGTGATACCAGGCATATGATCACAGGCGATATCGATACTCTGTCCTAGACGATTGGCACTATAGGTATACAGACCTTGCTGTACCCCATAGCGGCTAGCAGCACTGACAAAGCCGCTGTCTATGGTTATCCGATCCTGGATATCGGGTGCAAAACAATCTAAATACTTGACATCGACACCACCCACCCAGAGAATATCCTTTAATCCATCTTCCCTGATCCGCTTGCCCAGTGCATTGCCGATGGACACTGGTGCCCCATTAGCCAGTGGTACCAAAATGGCATCCCCATCCTTGAGCAGCTTGACCGCATCATCAGCACTACATAATTTCTGTTGGTAAATTTCTTGCCACCGGTTACTCATAAAAAGAACACCTCCTCCTTAAATACCCTCATCATTAATGCCAGCAAGATATTTGGCCAATTGCTTTTTGGCCTTCATGTTATAGGAGCCCATAATCGCAATGTCCTCCATGATCGGTGAGCCGCCACCATGAACACCTGCTACCTGCAAAGTGGTAGCCACTTCCGAGGTTAAAAGATCACTGGCCAGTAGATTAGCCCGATAGTGGTTTTCTTCAGACACCCCGGCACGCCGCTTCGTATATTTACGAACAAAATCCCCGACGATAGGGCTGATATACTCCTCAGATAAGGGAATGGTAGCTGGCATACCCCCGGCAATATCGCACAAGGTGCTGTACTCTTGATAAATATGATGACCAGCATGTCTTCGGCCCACATTGGCATAAACAATGTTCGGGATTTGGGTACCGGAGGGCGCCTGCATTGATTTAACACTGGCCGCTACCCCGGCCGCAAAGACTAGTTCGACCACACTGGCCATCTCCGCTAACTTATCCCGGACATGACCGGCTTTCTCCACCCCATTGTAATCAGCCAAAAGGGCAGCCGCCCCCATCAACACATCACCGATGCCCGGTTTGCAACCGCAGTAGCTGTGGCGATGGTAGAGGGCAAACAGCAAAGCCAGTTCCCCCCCAAACTCGGTTTCGCCATTGATGAATATCCGCTCATTAGGTACAAAAACATTATCAAACACGGTAAAACTCTCAATATCGGAGAGGTCAGTAATAGGAGCTTCCATTCCTTCAGCCCGCGGCGGCGAAAAGACCCCCCGTCCGATGAGGTATACTCCCTCGGTATCAGCCGGAATAGCGAAAGCGATAGCATAATCCTTTTCATTCTTGCCGAGAGCTCGGGTTGGGATGACGACCAGTTCATCAGCATAGGGGGCCATAGTGTTATGGAGTTTAGCTCCCCGTACCACTACTCCATCCGGCCTTCTTTCTACCACATGCAGGTACATGTCGGGATCTTCCTGTTCACTAGGCCTGAGATTACGATCGCCCTTGGCATCTGTCTGTGAGCAAGCAACCACCAAATCATTTTCCTGATAATACTGCAGGAATTTGAGCCAGCGCTCATGGTAATTAGTACCATACTTCATATCTGTATTTTTAGTTGCTACTGAAAGTCCGTTCATGACATCACAGCCCATACAACGTTGTATACAGCCACCGACCCGGTTACACAATTCCCGTGTCATTTCTTGCTTTAACAATAGATCTTCCACACTTTGGTGGATGTGAGTGAAGCGGTTGATAGGCTGACCAGTGATATGCGAGGTGGTCTTAAGCCACTTGCTATAGTAAGCATCTTCCGCCAGGTCAAAGGTTAGTTGAATTGCCTTACTGGCATGCAATACTTTCGGATGATCACGCCCGATAACTTCCCCATCCAGATATATGTTTTTGCGCATCTGAGCCAGTTGGCTCAGGTATTCTGCTGC
>JBLNAS010000213.1:0-3927 GCA_050259475.1 Methylocystaceae bacterium | reverse complement strand
TCACCTACATCAATCGCAAATGCGCTTCCCTGCTTAATAAGACAACCAGCTTCCTAACGGGTCGTTCCATTTATGACCTGTTTGCTGTTAACCGTGAAAATGAGTATTTGGTCAACCTTATAACACAGCGTAAAAACATTCATGATGAGCCGGTATCGCTAGTTATTGGCAAGGAAAAGATTGCTTTAAATATAACCTGCAACACCTTGCTTTCACACAATGATACCTCCGATGGAACGGTGGTTATCATCCGGGAGAGCCAACGGTTAAAGTCCATGGTTCGCAATATGGTTGGGGGTAATGCCCAAAAGAATTTTGGGGATTTGGCAGGTAAGGACCCTGGCTTTCTCCAGGCAGTCGCTAATGCTCGAGCAGCGGCAACCTCTGCTTCCAATGTGCTTTTGCTGGGAGAAAGCGGTACCGGTAAAGATATATTTGCTCAAGCTATTCATAATGCCAGTCCACGCCAGCATCAGCCTTTTGTGGCGGTTAACTGCGCCGCTTTGCCGCGCGAATTGATTGCCAGTGAACTATTCGGTTATGAGGAGGGTGCATTTACTGGTGCCCGCAAAGGCGGCAACATGGGTAAATTTGAATTGGCTGGTAATGGCACTATCTTTTTAGATGAAATTGGTGATATGCCGCTTGATTTGCAGGCTACCCTGCTCAGGGTATTAGAGGATAAGCAGATTATGCGTTTGGGCGGCAATAAGCTGATCCCGATGGGAGCCAGAATCATTGCTGCTACTAATCGCAATCTGGATGTTGACATTAATAAGGGTCTATTTCGCCGCGATCTCTATTACCGTTTAGGAGTTATTAGGATTACCCTCCCGGCGCTGCGAGAACACCCTGGTGATATTCTGCTCTTGGCTGACTTATTTTTAGATCGAATATGCGCACGTTTGGATAAACCCCGGCTTGGTCTCGATGCCAAGGTGGAAAAGGCTTTTTTAGAGTACCATTGGCCAGGTAATGTTCGTGAACTACAAAATCTAATTGAAGGAGCCGTTTCCCTGGCCGCTGGCTCTACTATAACTCTTGATTCAATCCTGCCCAATCTGGAGACGCCATACTTAAGTGAGCGGGGACGAAATAGTGAGCCCTCACTCGGTCCGGAAATGGACACTATTTTATCCAGCCTGGCCAGCAATTATTTTAATAAGACCAAAACTGCTGAAGCACTAGGCATTTCCCGCAGAACACTATACCGGCGTTTAAAAGATCACAATCTAATTTGAATTTACCTATTCTTTTCAAAAAAGACAGAGAAAGTTCCGGCGCCGACATGAGAACCAATAACCGGACCTACTTCGCCCACTACTACCTCTCGGGGATGGTAACGCTTAATAATTTCTTCTTTTAAATAATTAGCCGTTTCAGGATCAGCACTATGACAGAGCCCTACCACTTGATCACCCAAAGTACTGCTCATTTCCCCCATTATGTCGATGAGTCTTTTCAGTCCTTTACGATATCCGCGCACTTTTTCCAGAGGCATAATTTGACCCTGTTCATTGAAATATAGCAGCGGCTTAATATCCAATGCTCCGGCAATAACCGCCCGAGCTTTGGAAATTCGTCCCCCCTTGATCAAAGCATCCAGGTTACCCACAAAGAAAATACACTGTAATTGATCTTGCATTACCTGTAATCTGCGGACTATTTCCTCAGCGGAATGGCCGCTGGAAGCCATGCGGGCAGCTTCTAATACCAGCAAGCCCTCTCCGACAGATGCTTTCAGTGAATCCACGATATGAAGACGGGGATTGTTAACCAAATTGGCAGCCAAATGGGCTCCCTGAACGGTACCGGAAATTCCTGATGAAAGGTGGATAGCCACTACCTCATCACCATCAGCCAGCAGGAGGCTATAAATCTCTACAAGTTCCTCCACCGATGGCTGACTGGTCGTTGGCAGCACAGTCGCGGATGCCATCATTTTATAGAAAGCTTCATTGCTTAGTTCTCCGGGCGCATACTCTTTTTCTCCCCAGCGCACCCGCAGATTCCCAACCGCAATCTGGTACTTTTCCAGCAGATCAATGTCAAGGTCACAACAGTTGTCGGTAGCAATTCTAACCCCCATTAATTGGCACCTTCTCTCCTCAAATATGAACAATAAAAATTGAATCGTTACCATGATGATAAGGAACTGGATTATAACTTTCACTATATTACAGTATTAATATTAGTATATTCGATTTCTAAGGCATCTCGTCTCCTTTTAAAGGGTCTACCATACTATGACCTTCTATCCGTTGCGTAAAAAAAGCGCGTTTTAAGTAACGCGCCTTTTCGTATAAATCATTTATACCAGTACGGGCAGGGCATCAGCCCACAGGTGCTCCAATTGGTAGAAATCCCGTTCTTCTTGCCGAAATAGATGTATGATAACGGTACCGTAATCAAGAACTGCCCATTTGCCTTCTGCCAGGCCCTCTTGACGCAGAGGGTTAAGACCCAGTTCCTCAGATAGTGTGCGAGTTATCGTAGTGGCCAGGTTTTTCACCTGTAATGTACTACGCCCGCTGGCAATAATAAAAAAGTCTGCAAGAACTGTCAGATTACGAATATCCAGGATAGATACATTAAGTGCCTTTTCATTGTGTGCTATAGTCGCTATCTTACGAACTAAATCCTCCTCAGGCAGCAATCGATCAACTCCTTTGTGTTAGCTAATTCGTTATTAGTTTAACATATGAGGGGGTCGGGAAAAAGTATGAGGTATTGATTACGCACTGCTATAGTTTGCGGATGTAATAGCCGACCCTGCTCCAAACAATATTTAATGGTTAAATCTAATCCCAATATCATGGCTCGATCTAAATCACGTTCACACAGGCACGCTAGCCTATCTCTAAGCGGATAATCACGATCCGGCTCAATCATATCTGCCAAAAATATGATCTTATCCAGGTTGTTCATATCTAATCCACCCATAGTATGCGATGAAATGGCGGATAGTATTTGTGGGTTTATTATCCTCAATTCCTGTTTCACCAGTAAAGCACCTACCGGCCCATGCAGTAAGTCAGGAAGCAGGCGATCTTCAACTGACAATTCCAAGCCCAGCTTTTCAGCAGCTGCGATTAGAGCAGGAGCATCCATATTCTTTCCATAGTCATGCAGGAGACCTGCTAGTTTCGCATCAGCTTCATTCTCCCCATGTACAAGAGCCAGCCGAACAGCTTCCCTCGCTACATTGAGTGAATGTTGATAACGGGGAGGACTTAACCGCTGTTTAAGGAGTAATTGCACTTGCTCTATATCGAATGGTTCTCCGTTACTTATCATAAAGTCCCTGCTCCTCAATATAGGACGCTACCGCTTCGGGCAGCAGATACCGAACTGGTTCCCCTGATTGCAGCCGACGTTTGAGTTCGGTAGAACTCACCTCCAAACCGGGGACTTCCAGGGTGATTGTCTTCTTCCTTATAGCAATCGGTACTGATGCAAAAGCTTCCTCATTAGCAAATCCCGGGCGAGAAATTGATACCAGGGTACATAAGCTGGCTATTTCCTCATAGTGGTACCAATTGACCAGATCAAACAAGGAATCAGATCCCATAAGAAAATATATGTCTGGATTATCGAGTTTTTGTTTTAACTCTTTTAAGGTATCAACCGTGTAGGATGCACCCTGACGCTCCATTTCCAAAGTTGATACTTTAAAGCAGGGATTATCAGCTATCGCCATTTCTACCATTCTTAAGCGGTGATGGGCTGGGGAAACTATCTGATTATCTTTATGGGGCGGCTGGGCTGAAAGCATAAATAGAACCAAATCCAAATTCAGATAGTACCTGGCATTTTCCGCAGCCGCTAAGTGACCAAGATGGATAGGGTCAAATGTACCTCCCATAATGCCCAGTTTCATAATACTCCCCCATATAGTCCGCTTCTCTTCATCATATTAACATACCG
>JBLNAS010000212.1:0-5021 GCA_050259475.1 Methylocystaceae bacterium | reverse complement strand
AAGCTTTGGGACGGTTAAACTGAAGATAACCAACCCCATTATCTAACCATGACAGTATACACTTGTACTCTTTACCCTTATACGCTTCAGGCACTACAAATCATCCTCCCTTTACTAATTTCAATAAGACTCTAAGCTCTTACTTATTAACATTTACCAAAAAGTATAATTCGCACCTAATGTACGAAATCCTTTATTCCGATAAGGAAACAATAGTAAAAGATAGTAATTCCCCTCTCGATTTAAGCGGTACTTCTCCCGTCATTTAGGACTTCTTACCTAGACACAATTTCTAATATTTTTCGTATAAGGCTAACCAGACCAATTTGATTTTACTGCTAATTTAGCTTTAACAAGTACAACCCCTCCCATTTAATACCAAAGGAAAGGGCGATTATGTCGAGAATATTTAATTTTTATATTATACATTGGTAGTATTAAACTTATAGGTATGTATATTGCTAGGGGGAAATAAAATGGATCGCAACCAAGAACTGCAAAAGACATTTCGGCCTTATGTACTTTTTACCTTACTCTTTCCTGGGATCTGCGATGCCTTGGTGGGAGCACTCTTCTGTTGGTGGTTAGGGATTGAAGAAACTCGCTATTGGGTTTATTCTATTGCTGTTTGTGGTTTTGGTGGCTTCCTGATTGCCGGTTTGATGGTAAAGATGAATATGAAGACCTTTCTTAATCCAATTATTACTATTATTAAATCGGTTGACGATATCGCCCAAGGTGATCTAAGAGTCGATCTCCGTGACCAGCGTTTTGGTGCTCTCGATATGATGAAAAGCGCTATTGATAATATGGGTTATTCCATCCGCCGCATGCTTTTAGGCTTATTAGGGTTTGGTTCGGTGCTCAACCAATCCGCAGCCAACCTAGATACCGGCATCCAGACCACCAGCATCATTGCAAGTGAAGTAGCTCAAGCCATCAGCCAAATTGCTCAAGCCGGAAAATCTCAAGCATCGGCACTAGATAAAATGCTAACCGAAAGTAACCACATTCAACAAATTGCTGAATATATAGCTAGCACCACTCAAGAGGTAGTGGTCGGTTTACGAGATGCTCACCACACGGTGCAGGATAGTATCAGCGACATAACTGAACAAAAAGCACGAGTACAGGAAACTAGCAATACTATCGACAGCATTAATTTAAGTATGAACCGATTGTCTGATAGCTCACATGAAATTAGTATTATTATGAATGTCATATCGGGGATTGCTCAACAGACCAACTTTCTAGCCCTTAATGCTGCAATTGAAGCAGCCCGCACTGGTGAAGGCGGTCGTGGTTTTCAAGTAGTTTCGCAAGAAGTCCGCAAATTAGCCGATGAGTCAGCACAAGCGGCAGTACAAACCAGTAGCCTAATTTCCGATATTCGTTCGAGTATCACTAAAGTTGCTTCTGAGGTTATGGTCGCCGGAGATGCGGTACGCAATCAAGCGGAAGCTATTGATGATAACCGGGAAGTTCTAGTTGCTGTCACCAACAATACCGAGCACATCGTTCAGGATATGGAGACTTTAAGTACTGACATCCAATCCATTGTCGAGTCAATCAACCATATTAACACTATGACTCACAATCTAAACCAGATAACCCAAGGCACCGCCTTGGGCTCTTCCCAAGTAGCTGCTACTGTTAATGAACAAGTTAGTTTCATGACCAACATGCAAGCCGTTTCTGGCCAAATCAAAATAATGGCGGGGGAAATTCAGAACCATGCTTCCCGCTTTGTATTACCAGATAATATAAAAACCGAGACGGCTCCGGTTACTAAGGCTTTCAGCGAGGAAAAATTAAAACGCCTTGGTTATCGATACGTTATGAACTCAATCCGCTTTGCTACCGTCCTAGCTGTGGTTATTTTCACTCCCCTACTCGCCTTGGCTTCAGGTAATTTTGACTTAGGCGGATTGACCAAAGCCTTTGGGCTTATCACCGTCTTTGGCATGCTAGTCACCGGAACCACCGCCTATATTAATCGGATCAGATTTATCAACCCTACCGGCATCTTAATTCGGCAGGCTAATGCTGTTGCCGAGGGGGATTTGTTAAATGAAATCCCGCAGAACCTCGCTATGGGTCACCTAGGTGCCATGCGTAACGGTTTCAACCAAATGATTCTCCATCTGCGAGCTACCGGAACCGCTCTCAATGCTATATGCCTCAAGATTAATGAACAAGCTGAAGCAGCTCGAACGATGGCTCAGGAAACTAATCATCGAGCACTCCAAATTGCTACGACCATCGATGATATGGCCCAAGGAACCTCTAACCTGGCTACCGAAACGGTCAATGCTTCCCGCCAGGTTAAAAATATGTTCATGGCTCTGGAAGGCGTGGTGAACAGGGCTACCGATCTATCCAACTTCTCCCTGCGCACAGAGACCATTGTCCTCGATGGCGTCAAAAATGCTGATCTGCAAAATAAGCGAGTGACGCAAACTATTGAGGCAGCTAACCGGGTATATGATGTCGCTAGTGATCTCGAGGCGAAAGCGAACGCGATTGGTCAAGTAGTTGGCGTAATAACTACCATAGCCGGAGAAACCAACCTTTTAGCTTTAAATGCTGCTATTGAAGCAGCGCGGGCGGGAGCAGAAGGCAGTGGTTTTGCGGTAGTTGCCGGGGAGGTAAAGAAACTGGCTGATGAAACTTTGGCTGCCGCGCAAAAAATCTACCGCCTGATTGGTAGTATACAGACCGAAACTCAGCAGGTGGTTCAAGATGTGAATATCACGCGGATTGCTATGGAAAAGCAAGCCCAAGCCGTACTTTTTAGTGAGCAGGTATTAGAACAGGTAAAAGCCCAAGTGACCCCCCTTAATTCGGAAACCCAAAATATCTTAGCCCAGTGCCAGATTATTTATCGTGCCACCCAAAGTATTGATGCTGACATCGATAGTATATCGTCGACCAGCCAAGAGACCGCTGCCTCAGCCCAAGAAGTATTAGCTGTTACCGAGGAACAGGAGCGTGCTATTGGCCAGCTCCAAAACCAAGTCGATGAATTTAGTAATTTTGCCAACCAACTACATAAGCGTCTTAGTTTGCTTAAAGTAAGCTAAGGTTAGGCTTTAAGTTACTATATTTGGTCGCTGATGAAGAAGCCGGAGTACACTATATACTCCGGCTTCTTGCACACTACCATTTATTATTAGTTGCCTATAAATAATTAGATGTATCTACACAAAAATAATATAAATTTTGTTATCTTCTTATCATTTGATATTCCGAAATTGAAGGTTTTTGACTGTTACTTGCCGAAATACTTTTATATTTAGTAAATTTGTTATAATTATCTAAACTATGTGCTCGTGATCACAGATCATCCCATTGTTGGGCAATTTATCAAGAGGGGGATTGTTTGGTGGAGGAAAAGGGGCTCATCCTACAGAATATGGAGAAAACGACTTCTCGTATATTGTACACGGCAATGATTATTATGGTACTGGGGGGTCTGGCCACCATCGGGGTCTACTTTTCTGGGAAAGGAACTGCAAACCTCACCCTGGCTAAGGCTATCTCTTATCCATTATTGGGACTAGCTATACTGTTTTTCACCTGGTTACCTACCGTCAAAATGCAAAGAACCTCATCACGCACACCCTATTTCGTGATTGGTGGGGTAATATTAAGCTTCACCTTTTTCGCCGCCGCCTTGTGCACTGCCCATGAACTTGCTGCCCTTGTTTTTATATCTATGGTACTATCAATCTTCTATTTTGATACCAAAGTTACCTTATTTGCCTGCTTTGCAAGTGTCGTACTAAACACCGTTATTTTGATATTGTATCCTGAAGCCCGTCCAGCAGAGGGATCAGCTTTAGCTGTTCGTTATTTTATTTATCTTTGGGTAACCATCGCTGGTGTTTCAGGAACTCTAGCCGCAGGCCGATTATTTAATCTTGCTATTAATAAAGAACAGGAAGCCACTGCATCAATAAAAAGTATGACCGGTGCTGCTGAAGTGCTAAGAGTTGATGCTACAGAGCTGACTAATGCCTCACATAATCTATTAGCCATGACTGATACGGTCCGCGAAGCCTTTCAGCAGATTAATGCCGCTATGGATGATGTCGCCGCTAGTTCACAAAGCCAAACCCAAACTATTGAACAAAGTAACCAGTCGGTTCAACAATCTAACGTTGCCTTAGCTGAAATTAATGGTAACACTCTTGATATGCAGGAATTATCACGCCGCCTGGTCGGTTATGTCCAAGATGGTGAGAAAACTTTAAATGCGCAATTAGCTAGTATGCAGTCCACACTGGAAGCTAACCAACAGGTATTGCAGGCAGTAGCTGATCTTGACCAACAATCGCAACATATCGGCAATATTGTTAATACAATTAGTGATATTGCTAGCCAAACCAATCTGCTAGCCCTCAATGCTGCTATTGAAGCTGCTCGCGCCGGAGAAGCCGGACGTGGCTTTGCCGTAGTCGCCGAGGAAGTTCGTAAATTAGCCGAACAGTCAGGGAGTGCAGCCGCTACCATTGGCACTATTATCGGTGATGTCCAGCGTAGTACCCATACGACTAAAGCCCGTACCGCCAATAGTGCTGTCGCCTTTGGTGAACAGCAGAATGATTTGAAAAAAACTGTTTCCACCTTTGGGCTTATTGAAAAGGAAGCCCAAACTATTGATCAATCAGTCCAAAGTATGCTAACCATGCAGCAGCAAGTTGCCAATTCATCCAATTCAATCGTTGATGTTATGCAGTCTATCGTTGCCGCAGCCCAGGAATTAGCAGCTAGTGTCCAACAAGTGTCTGCTGTGACCAATGATCAGGACAATAGCCTGCAGGCTATAACTACATCCCTGCGGCAGCTTGATCATATGGCATCTCGCTTATTAACCCAGGGAGAAAACCTAGCCCAACGTTAACCAGCAAATTGGAGACGGTTCTTACCTAGTATTTTAAATTTCATAGCCAAAACTAAGTAGTTAAAAAAGCAGCAACCCCAGGAATAATTATATCCTCGGGGTTGCTGCTTTTCTG
>JBLNAS010000211.1:0-8314 GCA_050259475.1 Methylocystaceae bacterium | reverse complement strand
TGACCGCTATCATCGGGAAGAGTAGCACCCCTTCTTGATCCATAGTTCTAAGACGCAGGATGCCAGTGGTGGTTTCCTCACAGCCGCCGATAATAGTTTTTGCTTGTTCGGGACGATGCTTATGGAGATTGCCTACCACATCGCCGCCATCATCGATTAGGGCATCTGGCTGGCAGTCAAGCAACATCTCGACCGCTTTATCATATTCGGCTCCGCTACAGCCATAATGAGCAAAAGCAGTGATGCCACTATCCACCAAGGCGGCTACGACATCATCCTGGGTAGATAGCGGATTACTACCACAGACTATAATTTCGCCACCACCGGCTTGCAAAGTCTGAGCTAGGTAGGCGGTTTTTGCCTCCAGATGTAGACACATGGCTATTCGTAAGCCCTGTAGGGGTTTTTCTTTCTCTAATTGCTGACGCAACATCGACATAACTGGCATGTGCTGGCCAGCCCAGTTAATTTTCTTATATCCGGACGGTGCCAAAGAAATATCGCGAATCTGCGAAGGGAGTAGGGGGCTTTTGGACACGTTACTCAAGACAGATACCTCCTGTTTTGCGCTTAAATTGCTGTAAAAGCCATTAGATACGCTTTTTTACATTCTACAATAAAAACAAAATACCTGCACCGGCAGGATATTATAGAGGGGTTGTTGAATGCTACGCTTAAGAATTTATTTGTTAATATAATAACTAATAGAGATACAGGTGGGGAGGTTTAATCCTTGGAGGTGCTCATGCTGAGCTGGGAATATCCGCCCCAAATGGTAGGCGGACTTGGTCAGCACGTTTATGAACTATCCCGTCATCTGGTGGAAAACGGAGTAGTGCCACACGTCTTGACCCCGGCAATTAATAATGCCCCAGCCTATGAAGAGGATCAGGGTGTCCATGTTCATCGGATTGGAAAAGAATATGATATTGAATCCAGCTTTAAAGGCTGGATAATGTCGTTTAATAGTCAAATGGTAAGAGAAGGCACTAAAATCTGCCGTGAAATTAAGGATTTACAGGCGATCCATGCCCATGATTGGCTAGTGGCTTATGGTGCGCGTTCATTGGGAAAAATGTTTGATTTGCCGATAATAGCGACCATCCATGCTACCGAGTGGGGTAGGAATAATGGGCTACATAACCGAACTCAGGTTGAAATCAACGATATTGAACGTAATCTCACGCTAGCTGCTTCTCGAGTTATATGCTGCAGTAGTTATATGCGCGAAGAGATTAATAATCTGTTTGCGATTAAACACGAGCAAATAGCGATTATACCAAATGGCGTAAGCCTGGATAGCCAAAGTAGTATACCCGGATTAAATGATCGAGGTAACAATATATTTTTTATTGGCCGTTTGGTACCAGAAAAGGGGGTGCACGTCCTTATCAATGCTATGCCAATAGTTCTGCAACAGTTTCCTGATGCCAGGTTACTTATTGGTGGACGTGGACCCTGTTATGATGAATTGGCTACCCAAGCCGAAGAATTAGGTATTAAACCCGCTGTCTCGATGCTAGGTTATATCGATGATAAGCACAAGGAACGCTTGTATCGCGAGGCAGCAGTTGCCGTCTTTCCCAGTTTATATGAACCTTTTGGCATTGTGGCCTTGGAAGCTATGGCAGCTGGTACCCCAGTAGTGGTATCGGATGTTGGCGGCTTAGGTGAGATCATAAGCAATCAGGTTAACGGTATTAAAGTACCGGTGGATGATCCAGAAGCATTAGCCAGCGCCATTATTAAAGTTTTGACTAACCGGCAACAAAGCCAGCAAATGGTGGAGTATGCCCAACAGGAGTTAAAGACAGTTTATAATTGGAAGAACATCGCCAGTTTGACTCACCGCGAGTATCTGGAATTATTGGCGATGAAACCCATATTCAATAAGGTGGTAACGGCATGAAAGCTGTAATAATGGCTGGTGGAGAAAGTACTCGTTTGCGACCCCTAACCTGTAAACACCCAAAACCCATGGTTCCTGTCCTGGATCGTCCGGTAATGGAATATATCATTGAATTACTAAGAGACCATGGTTTTACTGATATAATGGTCACCCTATTTTATTTACCCGATGAAATCAGAAACTATTTTGGGGATGGTTCATCATTCGGGGTAAACTTACGCTATTTTGTCGAGGAGTTTCCGCTGGGTACGGCGGGTAGTGTACGTAATGCAGCCCGCTACTTGGATGATACCTTTTTGGTAATTAGTGGTGACACCTTAACTGACATTGATTTGACCCAAGTAGTGAATTTTCATCGCCAGCAGGGGGCGATAGCGACCCTGGCCTTGACGCGGGTAGATAATCCCCTCGAATATGGGGTGGTAATGACCGATGAAATTGGACGTATAACCCGCTTCTTGGAAAAGCCAACCTGGGCTGAGGTATTTAGTGATTTAGTCAATACCGGTATTTATGTGCTCGAACCTGAGATTTTTAACTACTTTTCCGATAGCCAGGTATTTGACTTTTCTCGGGATCTCTTCCCGCTTCTTATGAGGGAGAATAGACCGTTATATGGTTGCCTCTGTCCGGAATATTGGTGCGATATTGGTAGTCTAGCCCAGTATCGGCAAAGTCACTATGATATTTTATCGGGTAAGGTGAAAGCCCGTATTCAGGCAACCGAGCAGCGTCCCGGTATCTACATAGGTGAAGGTGCGCAGATCAATGCTTCAGCACGCTTAGAGGCACCCTGTTATATTGGCCCTGGGGCTCAAATCAAGGCAAATGCACGAATTGGTGCGCATTCGGTAGTGGGCACCAGTTGTGTTATTAATGAAGGGGCTTCTCTTAAACGCTCCATTCTTTGGCATCGGGTTTTCGCCGGGCGCAAAGCTGAAATGCGTGGGTCAGTGCTTTGTCATAATTCAGTTATGAAGAATGAGGCCACGGTTCTTGAAGGTGCTATTATTGGTGATGGCTGTATTCTCGGCAAAGCCTGTCTGGTTCGTCCGGAAGTTAAGATTTGGCCTGAAAAAACTATTGATGCCGGTGCAACTGTTAATAGTAATGTGATATGGGGCACGCGGTTATCAAAATTCTTGTTTGGATCACATGGGGTATCAGGTCTAGTTAATCTAGAAATTACCCCTGAATTTATGAGTAAATTGGGTGCTGCCTATGGCAGTATCATCGGCAGTGGGCGTTTTGTGGCCGTTGGTTCTGATTCCTCCCGGGCGGCTTCGATGCTAAAACGAGCTTTTGTTTCTGGTTTGATGTCAACGGGGGTCAACGTTTATGAGATTGGTGCTATTCCCTCACCAATAACTCGTTTTTGTGTCAGGTTACTTAAGGCTGATGGCGGGGTACATATTCGTTTGTCAAATCATGATAATTCAGCCTTATTGGTCGAGTTTTATGATCGTTTAGGCCTCAATATGCACCGCAATACCGAACGCAAAATGGATAATCTCTTTGCCCGCGAGGATTTTAAACGGGTAGATGGCGAAAACATTGGGGAAGTAGTATTTCTCAGTAATATTGCTGCTCAATACCTGGAAGGGATTATCAGCACCCTGGATGATAGTTCTTTGCAGCGTGCCGGACTAAAAGTTGCATTCTACTGTCCTGACAATGGACTAAATATCATGGTAGCCGCTCTACTCCGCAAGTTAGGGTGTGGGGTCGTAATGCCAGAGCTGCCGGAGACTGAGGATACATTAGCCAGTCGAGTCCAAATGGAAGATATGATGAGTTATTATACCCAGCGAATCCATGCCAATCTGGGAGTCATTGTTGAAAAGAATGGCGACCGAATGGTACTCTTTGATGAAACCGGGACTCCAATCACTGATGACGAATTAATGGCCTTGATCTCCTATATATTACTCAAATTTACCCAAGGTAAAACCCTGGCTATACCCGTGACCGTGCCCAAAGTAATCGGCGAAATGGCCCGGGAATATGATGGCGAGATTTTGTGGAGCCGGGCGAATAATCCAGGTAATATTGTCGGGGGCATTAGTGATGAGCGGGTTTTCTATGACGGTGATGAGTTGCCTGAGTTTCAGGTGCTCTGTGATGCAGTTACTGCTTTGGTCAAGATCATGGAGCTGATGGCGAACCAGGAGGTTAGCTTGTCGGGGTTGATTCGCTCCATGCCGCCTTATTACATGGAAAAGCGTGAAGTTCACTGTCCGGATGACAAAAAGGGCAAGGTAATGCGTACCCTACTTGATGAGTTTAAGGATAGCCGATTGGAACTGGTCGATGGAGTTAGAATAATTGATGATGAGGCTTGGACATTGATAGTGCCAGACGATGAGGAGCCCTTGTTTACTATCTACACCGAGGCTTCTTCTCAACAAAAGGCTAATGAATTAACCCGGCGTTATGTTGAATTCATTAATTCAATGCGCCTTTTAGATGGAGAATTAAAAGTAGGGGGTAACCCGAAAAAGTGATGAGCCGTTTATACTTGGTTCTACACAGTCATATCCCCTTTGTCAAAGGCAAGGGACGTTGGCCTTTTGGAGAAGTCTGGCTCTATGAAGCAATGGCGGAAACCTATATTCCGCTTTTAACTGCTTTAGGACAGATGGCAGAGCTGGGGATAAATCCGCGAATTAGTTTATCATTTACCCCCCCTCTGCTTCGGCAACTCCAAGACCCATACATACAGGAAAGTTTTATCGCCTACCTGCGGGAAAAAGAAGCAATTGCTACCACTGATTATCGGCGTTTTAAAGCCCAAGGGCACCGTGAGTTAGCTGATTTAGCCGAGTATTACGCCGCCTTTTATCGCCAGATTTGGCGTCAGTATGAGTTGGAATTTGAGCGTGATCTGGTGGGTTACATTAATAAATTACGCCAGCAAGGGCAAATTGAGGTACTGGCTACCGCGGCTACCCATGCCTATTTACCCCTGATTAGGGACGAACAAAGCTTGCGGTTGCAAATCGATATGGGGATATCGACTTATAAACAGTGCTTCGGTGAGCAACCACATGGCTTTTGGTTACCGGAATGCGGTTACTCCGATAGCCTGGATCAATTGCTAGCCGACAGGGGTATCGGTTATTTCTTCGTTGATAGCCATGGTGTGGAAGGCGGAAAGCCACAGGTGGTTTCGAGTTATCCGCTCGGTCAAACCTCGATGGAAGAGACTTATACTGCACGTACCGGCTTGACGACCTATCAGCTCTATCGTGCCGAGCATAGCCCGACCGTGGTATTTGGACGTAATGCTCTGTTATCTTATCAGGTATGGTCACATGAGCACGGTTATCCCGGGGATGCATTATATCGTGAATTTCATCGGAGTGCTGAGATCGGGGGCTTGAAATACTGGCGAGTTACCGATCGTTTAAGCCCGATTGGTAACAAAGAATTGTACGATCCCGTAGCAGCGAGAAAAAAGGCATTGGAACATGCCGGACACTTTGTCGGGGTGTTAAACAATACTGCTCGTGAGGCAGCTAAATTAGGTTTTAATCAACCAGTACTGGTTGCCTGTTATGACACTGAGCTTTTTGGCCATTGGTGGTGGGAAGGGGTAACTTGGCTAGAAGAGTTGCTCCGCCTTCTCAACCAGAGTGATTGTCAATTGACCTTGCCATCCACAATTGAGCCACAGTTAATGAGCTTACCTCAAGCTCGGGTGATGGAGTCAAGTTGGGGGATGGGGGGTAAACATTGGGGATGGTACAACGAGGAAACTGAATGGATGTGGGACACGATAAATGATGCCATTTCCCAGGTAAAACAGCTTCCCGCCCAGGAACAAGACGAGGTGGTAACTAATTCTAGGCGGCAAGCCTGGCGGGAATTGCTCCTTATGCAGTCTTCGGACTGGTTTTTTATGGTGACCAGTAATCATACGCGTGATTATGCGGTTTCTCGATTTCTCGATCATTATGCTCGCCTAACCAGAATATGTGAAACGGTGCAGAACCGCGACTATAGCCCTGATTACCAGCAATGGCTAAGCCAGGTAATTGAGGAAGATTCACTTTTCGATGATTTACCCTAATTAGGGACGGGGGTTAACAGCAATGATTACACACGTGGCGATCTGCCCGCATTTCCATCAACCGCACTTCCAATTGCATCGCACCCGAGAAGAGGCCTTTGCTAATTCTTATTTGCCTTGGCTGGAAATGCTAAAAGCAGCGGTGCAGGTAGAAGGATTTTATATCAACCTACATTTCTCAGGACCGTTCCTCTTCTGGCTCAAGGAACAAAAGCCTGAATATATGCAAACTTTTACTAAGGAAGTACTAGCATCAGGTCGAGTTGGGTTAATCGGGGGATTAGTTGATGAATCCTTTCCTCAGTTATCTTCTCGTTCGGATGATGTTGGTTACCAGGTCGAGAATTATGATCATTTACTAACCCAATTAACTGGAGTGAGTGCTCCTGATTGGCAAGCAGTTCATATCGTGGAAAGAGAGGCCGGAGAAAACTTACTTGGAAATTTGGCCTGGACTGCAAAACGGATGGGAGTTCAACCGATATTTTACCTGGATGCTGAAACCTATTATGAAAGCCACTTTGCTTATCCTGGTTCAGAGGCTGATTACTGCAAGAAGTTTTTTAATTTTCATGACCCCTATTCTTTGACTACTATCAGTCATTTACCAGAAGATATGCTATATTTTGCTTTGCGTGATGAGATCATGGGGCAGCCGTTCATTGCTTTACCGGTTCATGCTAAGTTTCGCTATCATTTATTAAAACGTAATGCCTTCAATCAAATGGATCGGAGCCGGGTAAGCCCTCGACAATACTGGTTTATGATCAAGGAAGCAGGACAACGGGCGCAAGCTATGGCTGATAAGATGGGGATTAAACAAGATCCTATGGTATTAATTTTCGAGGATGCTGAAAAATTCGGTCAGTGGTCTCGTGATCCCCAGGGAGATACCGAGTGGATGATGGAATTATTTACTTTATTGGCCAATGACCCAGAGATCAGGATGACCGGACCACGCACTTATGTGGAAAACCAAGGTTTCGTTAGTACTTATCCGGCTCGTACCAGCCATTCCTATCCGGAATGGGATAATTGGACTGCTCATCGCGGTATCAGGGGAGTAGTTTTTGGTGATGAGCGATTAAGTCGGGTAATGTCACGGCTACGTGATGTGGAAAAGAAACAGGAACTCCTGGAAAAGGAGTTATACCATAATGCGCAACGCCAGCATTTGAAATGGAACATGCCCCCGGAGATGGAAAGTCAACTTTTACGGGCGGTGATGAATTCACCCGAACGTTATAGTTTTTTTCAGCATCTTATCAATCACTACTATCCTAAGCCCTATCGGCAGGCTTATAATTTGCTAATGCGGATTAGAAACCTGGTTTACCAGGAAGATCCAAAATGGGCCAGTCGTCATCCTTCATACGGTTCATCACCCTATTATGATTTACAAGCACTTTCCTATCTGGAAATGGCGGAGAGATTAATCGATCAGGTATCTAATACAGCACTGGGGTGCAAATTTCCCTATCCAACCATAGAAGTTAGGGATTGGGACTTTGATGGCCAGGATGAAGTAGTAGTTCGTACTGAAGGGCAAATGGTGGTAGCCGATACCCGAGGTGGTACGGTCTGTTATCAACATGCAGTTGACCCAGAAGTAGGCCATGATTTAGGCAGTTTACTTAAGCAAATGGATGAATTCGCTGATGGGATACCGGCTTACAGCATGATTCATCGACATATTTATCCATTGGTTTTCATGGAAACCGATAGCAACCTGGCCCGGGTTATTTATCCGGAAGGCGGGCGACAAGAGAAGGCCAGGGGTTTTGGTCGCTTGGAATTCGAGTTAAAAAATGGTGATAAGATCATTAATCTAGGCTTTATCGATGAAGATGATTATCAGTTAGATGAAGCAAAAGTCAAGGGAAATGGAGCTTTGGTGCGTTATAAGAACCACTGCCAACTCGTTACTCCCGATGGCCGGGTGCTAGAGGTCGATATAGCAAAGAATTATTATATCCATGATTTTCATCTCACTTATCGGGTGGAGGTTATAATAAACAACCCGCCAGCGGGACTGCACTTGATTCCGCAGTTAGTAACCTCGGCTGCACCCTCTGATGAGGTGGAGTTTAGGCCTGAGTCATTTTTGGGTATCTGTGGCTGGGGACAAGAAATTCCTTATGAATTTAAGGATACTACCGTTATTGGTGAGGACCGCTCTCTAAGTCTAACTAGCCACTATCAGAGTTACCCGCATCCCGATGAGCTTCATTATTTGTACACCATGAAGACGGGAACTGGTAAAGAGTATAATAACCTGGTGCGTTTCCGTTTTGAAAAGGGGCATATCGCTAGGTTCAGGGTTTCGCCGGGGG
>JBLNAS010000210.1:0-5265 GCA_050259475.1 Methylocystaceae bacterium | reverse complement strand
CGGGGCGGTGATTTTGCTGAGATTTATGTGGAAAAGAAGGCTAGTTTAAATATCGTGGCCGAGGATAACAAGATAGAGAAGATTAATCGCGGTGAAGAAGTGGGGGTAGGTATCCGGGTAGTGAACGCCGGTAATACCGCCTATGCCTACACCAATGACCTTTCTTATGAGGGTATGTCCAAAGCGGCCCAGGTGGCGGCTCATGTCGCAGCTGGTGGCGGTCAGGAGAAAGCCATTAGGCTCGGTGAGCCGGTGCGGGCTCCACTTACCGGAATTGAAAAGATGCCATCGCAGGTGGGGTTTGAGCAGAAGGTAAGCTTTGTTAAAGAAGCCAATGATACCGCTCGTGCCCTCGGTGACGAGGTAAAACAAGTAACGGTAGCCCTGGGAGAATCACTGCGTGAAATCCAGATCGCGAATTCACTGGGTCAGCAATTGGAGCAGGAAATACTACGCACCCGCTTTGTCGTCAATGTCGTGGCAAGCCGCGACGGCCAGATTCAGACGGGTTATGACGCGATGGGAGGTGCTATCGGCTGGGAGATGTTTGATGACGCCCGGCCGGCTGACTTAGCAACCACGGCGGGCAAACGCGCCTTGCTGATGCTGGATGCCAAGCCTGCGCCCACTGGCAAAATGCCAGTGGTCATGTCCTCAGAAGCCGGGGGCACTATGGTGCACGAGGCTTGTGGTCACGGCTTGGAAGCTGATCTGGTACAGAAGGGCCTCTCCGTATATCGGGGTAAAGAAGGACAGATAGTGGCTGCACCAGGAGTAACTGTTATCGATGATGCAACTATTCCCCACAAATATGGTACCTACCTTTATGATGACGAAGCTAATAAGGGACGCAAGAATGTTCTGATTGATAAAGGTGAACTCAAAGGCTATATGTATGATCGGATTACCGCTAAAAAGGCGGGAGTAGAACCCACCGGTAATGGCCGTCGCGAATCCTATCAGAGTAAGCCGATACCGCGCATGACTAATACCATGATCGCTTCGGGTGAGGATGATCCGGAAAAGATAATCCGCGACACTGAGCGGGGACTATTTGTACGTAAAATGGGTGGCGGTCAGGTTAATACTACCAATGGTGATTATGTCTTCGAGGTTACTGAAGGTTACATTATTGAAAATGGGGAACTAAAGTATCCGGTACGAGGAGCCACCTTAGCGGGCAGTGGCCCGCAAACCTTAATGAATATTGATCGGATCGGTAATGACCTGGGATTCTCCCTGGGAACCTGTGGCAAAGATGGGCAGGGGGTGCCGGTGTCGGATGCCCAGCCTACTATCCGCATCAAGGAACTGGTAGTCGGTGGAACAGCTGTCGGTGACGACGACACTAACCCCACCATTAAACGCATTCGCCGCTTATAAAATGAGAAAATGGGGTCTGACCCCAAATTCTCATTTTATATGACATTGATATTGATATTGATATGGAAAGGAGTCGGTCTGACAGGTGGAAGAACGGCTAAAAAAAGCGGGGCAGGTGGCAATTGATCTGGCTACCCGCGAGAAGATAGAGGCAGAGGCTTTTGTTCTCCATGACCGCCAACTATCAATTGAGGTAGTAAACGGCGAGGTGGAGACTTTATCCGAATCAGAACAGATCGGTATTGGGGTGCGGGTCATTGACCAGGATAAAACTGGTTTTGCTTACACCACGGATCTGTCACCGCAAGCGGTGGAAGATGCCTTGCATAAGGCTAAGCAAAGTGCAGGCTATACGACCGCCGACCAATATTTGCGCTTAGTGGAACCCGGGGGCAGCTATCCCCAGATGGATTTAGTCGATCCGGCGATAACCGAAATGACTTTGGAAGCTAAGATTGCTCTGGCTATTGATGTCGAGAAGGCGGCCAGAGCTTACGATAAACGGATAACTGTAGTTGAGCGTACTGGCTATGACGACAGTATCTTTGAGATGGCTATAATGAACACTCGCGGGGTTAATGCCTATTCGCGAGGAGCCTATTGTGCGCTTTATGCTATGCTGGTGGCCGAAGAAAATGGTGCCCCGGAGACGGGATTTGCTCTGCGCACCCGTCGGGAACCGAAAGGTTTAAACCCGGCTGAGGTTGGGGAGGAAGCAGCAGCTAATGCAGTACGTATGCTGGGAGCCAAGTCGATTGGTTCAAAAAAAATGCCGGTCATCTTTGAACCCTATGTGGCGACCAATTTTATATCTCTCATTGCCAGTGCGGTCAGTGCGGATGCGGTACAAAAAGGCAAGTCATTTTTTGCTGGTAAACTCGGGCAGCAAGTCGCATCTCCGGTACTAACTGTGGTTGACGACCAGCTACGTTCTGAGGCTGTAGGTTCGTTCCCCTTTGATGGGGAGGGAACACCTGCCCAGCGTACCGTGGTATTGGAAAAGGGCTGGTTAAAATCTTATCTGTATGATGCGTATACGGCGGCTAAGGATAATTGCCAATCTACTGGCAATGGCCGTCGAGGCTCTTTCCGTTCCCTACCGGGAGTTGGTACTTCCAATTTCATTATTCAACCGGGGGAGAAGAGCAAAGAAGAATTGATCGCTGAGATTGATGATGGCCTGATGGTGACTGAAGTAATGGGAATGCATACGGCTAACCCGATTTCTGGCGATTACTCGCTCGGGATCACGGGCATCCGGATTGAAAAGGGTAAGCTAACTTACCCGGTGCGTGGCATTACCATGGCTGGCAATTTGGTTGATCTGCTTAAAGATATCGAGGCGGTAGGATCGGATCTAACTTTTTATGGTAGCGATGCATCGCCCAGTATTAGGTTGAAAGCGGTTAGTTTAGGGGGAGAATGAGGATTGCGTATACTGGTGATTAATGGACCTAACCTCAATTTGCTTGGGGAAAGACAACCCGAAATCTATGGTGGGGTCAAGCTAGCGGAAATTGAAGCTCAGATGCAGCTAGCGGGAACCGAAGCCGGGGTAGAGCTGGGATTTTACCAGTCTAACCATGAGGGCGATTTAATTGATGCGATTCAGACAGCTCGCCATGATTATGATGGTATAATAATTAACGCTGGTGCTTATACCCATTACAGCTTGGCTTTACATGATGCCTTAATGTCAGTTCGGCTACCAGCCATTGAGGTTCACCTCTCGAACATTTATGCGCGGGAGGAGCAGCGCCGTCATTCGGTAATTGCCCCCGCGACGGTAGGAGGTATTTATGGATTTGGTGCTAATGGCTATCTCCTAGCGTTACAGGGGTTGATTAACCGACTCGGTAAGGATGTAGATAGTAAAAGCTAGTTTAGGTTTATTATAGGAAAGAAGTTGGTCATTTTGCTTGGCGATCGGGTAGCTCGACTGCGAGCTAATTTTGAGGATAATGGGATTGACGCCTTAGTGGTTAGTTCTCCCGAAAACATGTATTACCTCACGGGTTTTGATGGTGGTGAGGGGTTAGTGCTGATTAATGGCAGCGAACAGTATATCATAACGGATTCCCGTTATTGGGAGCAGGTAGAAGCTCAGGCTCCGAATTTTACTTTAATAAAGGAAAGTACTGGTCCTATTCCGGCATTAGTTGCCCAAGTGGGTACTAGTCACCGGATAGGTTTTGAGGCCAATCGACTGATATATGATAGCTATCAGCGGCTTCACCAGCGTTTGGGAGAGCGGCTAGTTCCAGTTAGCAAAGCTGTGGAAAAGCTGAGGGCAGTCAAGGATACTGGAGAAATCGAACTAATACGCCAGGCGGTAGCCGCCGGTGATCAGGTATTTAATCGGATATTAACCAATTTGAAGCGAGATTGGAATGAGTTTGAGGTAGCTCTATACATAGAACAGGAACTTAAAATTGCCGGTTGCCGTAAAACATCATTTGATACCATTGTTTTGACTGGGTCACGTTCTTCACTCCCCCATGGCCGCCCGGAGAAGAACCGTATAAATGAGATGTTGCTTATGGATTTTGGGGGCTTTTATAATTTTTATGCCGGGGACATGACCCGTACGCTGGCAATAAATAAGGTTTCCCCTCGCTTCGAAGAAATATATAATAAAGTTTTAGAGGCTCAGCTGGCAGCAATTGCTCGGGTAGGACCGGGTATACCCTGCTCAGAGGTTGATGCCGCCGCCCGTAATTATCTGAAACAGGCTGGATTAGATGAGTACTTTGGTCATGGTACCGGGCATGGGGTAGGACTAGAAATACATGAAGCCCCCACCGTAAGCCTACATAGTCAAGACGTACTGCAGCCAGGAATGCTCATCACCATCGAACCCGGGGTTTATATCCCTGGATGGGGAGGAATCCGCATCGAGGATGTCGTAATGGTAACCGCAGATGGATATGAAGTGCTAACTAGATCGACGAAGGAATTATTAGCAATTTAAACTAGGAGGGGTATTGGTGTCGATTTCGGTCAATGAATTTAAAAACGGCCTAACTATCGAGCTGGACGGTGACGTTTGGCAAGTAGTTGATTTTCAACATGTCAAACCAGGTAAAGGATCAGCCTTTGTCCGCAGCAAACTGAAGAATGTGAAGAACGGTAATACGGTTGAAAAACGCTTCAATGCCGGGGAAAAGGTGGAACCTGCCCGCGTCGATCATCCGGAAATGCAGTATTTATACAATGATGGTACTGATTTTATATTTATGGATAATGAAACCTTCGAACAGCTTAGTTTATCCAAGGAAAAACTGGGTGATGGCACCAAGTGGTTGAAAGAAAATATGAATGTCTCGATTGCGATGTACAATGATGACATTCTCGGGGTCAGCCTACCTAATTTCGTCGAACTAAAGATCATCGAGTGTGAGCCCGGGGTCAAGGGTGACACCGCCACCGGAGCTACCAAAAAGGCCATTCTTGAAACCGGTGCTACCGTTATGGTGCCTCTGTTTGTCGAGCAGGATGATGTCATCCGGGTCGATACTCGTATCGGTCAATACCTCGATCGCGTCTAAGTTAACGATTGGGTTCAAACGGACTTGTAGAAAATGTGAAACTAGGCCGGGCGTTACGTTACGTGATGCCCGGCTTAGTTTGTCTGAGAGGGGTGGAATAAGAACGATTGATTTTTTGGTAAGAATAAAACCACCTGCAACTAAGTCTTACTAAATGTTTAAGCTGCTGGCTACCGGTGCATAATACATAGCAAATGCACACGGAAGAAGGGATAATATCGATGCATACTCTAGGTGAGAAAGTCAGCTATTTAAAGGGACTGAATGAAGGTCTGAGCAATGGTGAACCGCCGGGAGCGCAGATGCGGGTGATCAATGGAGTATTGGATGTAAT
>JBLNAS010000209.1:0-2991 GCA_050259475.1 Methylocystaceae bacterium | reverse complement strand
GAGTAGCTATTGTCGGTTTGGAATTAGGGTTCCTTCTGGCTTATCGGGTAGGCTGGAATATAAGCTTGGGTTCCCTGGTGGCTAACTCTATTGTTGCCTTGGCACTTATTCCCATTGGCATTCTCCTTTATCATGAAGGTTTTGAAATAAATAAAATTATTGGTGTAGTTCTTTGCCTGGCAGGGTTAATACTAATCAATAAACCATAAGATAAGATTTAGTGCGGGGCACTAAACTACTTATACGAGGATTGATAGTATGAGCTATTTATTGCCTTCTGAGGTAGCAGAACTAGCCTGCAATATTAGCCACAAGAAAGTCGGTCTCTCCATCGGCCAACTAGTAGTCCTCGGGGTGTTGGCGGGTGCGTATGTAGGTTTTGGCGCTAATCTTGCGACCGTTGTGGCTAATGATGCTGCCAAGTATGTGGGAGCCGGGATTACCCAGCTTTTATTTGGCGCCGTATTTAGTGTCGGTCTGATGCTGGTGGTTATTGGTGGAGCTGAACTGTTTACCGGCAATAATATGTATCTAATGATAGGCACTCTAAATGGCAGTTGTACCTGGGGGGATCTGGGGCGCAACTGGGTAGTGGTTTGGATTGCTAACTTAGTAGGTTCATTGCTGTTAGTTAGCTTGTTAGTTATCAGCTATTATGGCACCCTAGCTCCTGACACCGCAGCTCTGGGTCTATTTAAGGGGGCGGTCGGAGCAAAAGCTCTCTTGATCGCCAAAGGCAAACTGGAACTAAGCTGGGCTAGTGTGTTTGCTCGGGCCATTCTTTGTAACTGGTTGGTCTGCCTGGCGATATGGCTAGCACTGGCGAGCCAAGAGGTAGCCGGTAAAATCCTTGCCATCTTTTTTCCGATCATGGCTTTTGTAGCTTGCGGGTTCGAGCATAGTGTGGCGAATATGTTTTTCATTCCTATGGGACTGGCGGTGGCTCACTTTCCGGCCATCGTCGATCTGGCTGCTCATAGTGTACTTACCACTCAACAAGCGGCATTATTGGCGGGAGGTAATACTCTGCCCACTGATGCTGTAGCTGCCATAGCCCAGTTTAGGGCCTCTCTGCCGGGGTTATTCACCTGGCAGCATTTTTTGCTAGGCAATCTGTTGCCGGTAACCCTCGGTAATATAGTGGGCGGCTCTTTGCTAGTCGGTACTCTATATTGGTATTCCTACCAGCGAAAAGGCTGATTTAATCAGCTTCCAGTCTATTTCGTGAAGGCAAAAGATTTTCCAAGGTGCTATGCCAATTTTAGTGACAATTTATCAATATCTGGTACAGATGGATTAGGATAGCTTTACCGGTTGCGTAACTGAGGTTTTGCTAATATAATTTATAAGTTATGCAACTAAGGTAAAGGTGGTATCAGGGTTTGATAAGTACAAGTAATATTAGCTTAAGATATGGTGGAAGAAAGCTTTTTGAAGACGTTAATATAAAATTCACCCCCGGAAATTGTTATGGATTAATCGGGGCTAATGGCTCCGGAAAATCCACCTTTCTCAAGATACTTGCTGGAGAAATTGACTCCAATACCGGTGAGGTGTTTATCACTAAAGGCGAGCGCCTGGCAGTTCTTCAGCAGGATCATTTTGAATTTGATGAAGTCGAAGTTTTAAGAACAGTGATTATGGGACACCTGCGGCTAATTGAGATCATGGAGGAAAAGGATGCTTTGTATGCGAAAGCTGATTTTTCTGATGAAGATGGTATCAGAGCTTCCGAGTTAGAGGGCGAATTTGCTGAACTAGATGGCTGGGAAGCTGAATCCCAGGCAGCATCACTCTTGATGGGCTTGGGTATACCGGTAGATTTACATGATAAAAAGATGAAAGAACTTACCGGCGTGGAAAAGGTTAAGGTTCTCTTAGCGCAGGCTTTGTTTGGAACCCCCGATATACTGCTTTTAGACGAACCGACTAACCACTTAGATATTAAATCAATCAAATGGCTGGAAAACTTCTTGCTTGATTATGAAAACACGGTTATTGTGGTATCCCATGACCGGCACTTTTTAAATAAAGTATGTACCCATATGGCGGATATCGACTTCGGTAAAATCAAAGTCTATGTGGGGAATTATGATTTTTGGTATCAATCTAGCCAGTTAGCCTTGCAATTGTCCAGGGATGAAAATAAGAAAAAAGAAGAGAAAATCAAGGATTTAGAGGAGTTTATTCGGCGTTTTAGTGCCAATGCTTCTAAATCGAAACAAGCCACTTCCCGTAAAAAGCAGCTGGATAAACTGACTTTAGATGATATCCAGCCATCTTCACGGAAATACCCATTTGTCGGGTTCAAACCGGAACGGGAAGTCGGTAATGACCTGCTCATCGTGGAGGGGCTAAGCAAGACCATAGATGGCAAACAGATATTGAACAATGTTAGCTTTATGGTTAACAAGGGAGATAAAATTGCCCTAGTAGGCCCGGACGAAATCGCTAAAACTACTTTGTTCAAGATCTTGATGGGGGAAATGGAAGCTGACAGTGGAGAATATAAGTGGGGCATCACTACTTCCCAGGCCTACTTCCCCAGAGATAACTCGGAGTACTTCAACGATATCGAGCTTTCTCTGGTTGACTGGTTACGCCAATATTCACAGGAAAAGGATGAGACCTTCATTCGCGGCTTCCTTGGACGCATGCTGTTCTCCGGTGAAGAGGCCTTAAAAGAAGCCAAGGTGCTCTCAGGTGGGGAAAAGGTGCGCTGTATGCTCTCCAAGATGATGCTCAGTGGGGCTAATGTTTTACTCCTCGACGAGCCGACTAACCATCTGGATTTAGAATCGATCACCGCGGTCAATAACGGGCTGATCAACTTTAATGGTACAGTTATGTTAGTATCGCATGACCATGAATTTGTGCAGACGATAGCTAACCGTATTATTGAAATCACACCTAATGGGCTGATGGATAAGCAGTTAACCTATGACGAATATATCGAAAATGATGATATCCAAAAGCAACTTGAAGCGATGT
>JBLNAS010000208.1:0-4407 GCA_050259475.1 Methylocystaceae bacterium | reverse complement strand
AGACCGAGTAAAGCCGGGAGGCATATGTTGAACTAACACTACCGCCGCTTTTAAGTCACCAGGTAATCTTGGTATAACATCATGTAAAGCCTTGGGGCCGCCGGTCGAGGTGCCAATCATAACTACCTTTTCTAAAGCCTGAGAACCTGGTGTGGTAGCTTTTTTGACTATAAGTGGAGGTGGTGAACTCCAGTCCGATAATGCGGTCATGCGACGAGGCTTTGACTGAGCTGCTATTCTAACTTTTTGTATAATATCATTGGCTACCTTTTCGATATCCAGCGATATATTCCCTGAAGGTTTCGCTACAAAATCAACTGCTCCTTGTTGTAAAGCTTTTAAGGTCAGGTCTGCCCCTTCCTGGGTTAAGCTACTCAGCATTAAGACCGGACGTGGATGCTCCTTCATTATATGTTGCAAAGCCGTTATTCCGTCCATAACTGGCATTTCCACATCCAGGGTTACTACATCTGGATCATAACGTTTTATTTTTTCCAAAGCCTCTTGGCCATTACGTGCGGTATCTACTACTTCTATGCCGGGGTCACGGTTCAAAATATCTGTAATAACTTTGCGCATAAACGCCGAATCATCAGTTACTAATACTTTAATGAGAGCAGGCATTAGTATCACTCCCTTATTAAATGCGCCTTTTCTTGATGTTATCCCGTTGAATATCCAATAAATACTTGATGATAATATCACGATGGTTTTCTCGAATTTGAATGAACTCAAAACCACAGTGATAAAAAGTCTCAGACTTATCTTCACGAACCAAAACCCTAACGGTTTGGCAGGTAAGTAATAAAGCTGGCTTGTCAGGTAAATTTAATTTGAGGTTAATAATAGTTCCAACATCAATTGGTTGATGAATTTTTAACCTACATCCCCCACCACTTACATCAATTACAGTAGCATTATATTCATCTTCCATTTCCGGTACTAACCATTGGCATGGCAGGTTTACCGGTATTCGCAAGAACTTGCGACGCTGAGCTTTATCTACATGATGCGGTAGCTCCAGAAGCATAACCGGAACCGGGTTTTTGTCTCGTCCCTGAACTCGAGAGGTAAAACTATAACTAATTAACTGATCATATTCCTTTTTTACAGTATAGCTAACCCGTATTTCATCGCCATTGTAAACTGGCAGTAAGGCTCCATTGGAAAGTGGAATGCCAATTTGTATGTCATTATGATCAATACCTTCCACCCGAGAATGGTAGTTTTTGTCGCCAATTGCTACTTCTACTAGTTGATTTATTTTTAGGTCATCTGGTATCAATATTGGTACAAACCTCCTAACGCCATAACGTGGTTAAGGCTTTAAAAAAGCCTCTGATACCTGAAGGCTGACTACGCGTATTGTCATTAATTTGCAACATATGTCGTGCAATAGCATAAATATCTCCAGCAGCACGGCTTTCAGGATAATTAATAAATGCTTCCTGTCTCCGAACCGCCTTCTCGACCAGTTCATCCTCGGAAATAAGTCCGATAAGTTTGATCTCCATATCCAGAAAACGAGTGGCGACCATTTGCAGCTTTTCAAAAGCAACTCTACCTTCATCAGAGTTTGCACATTTGTTAATCACCGCATATACATTACTTCCCACCCCATGATGCGAAGCAGTTTTAATCAGCCCATAAGCATCAGCTAAAGCAGTAGGTTCTGGGGTTGTAACTACGATTATATCGTCAGCAGCGGCTAAGAAGCTAATGACGTTATTAGCAATTCCAGCCCCGGTGTCAATAATTAATAAATCAGCTTCACCATCAATAGTACTTAAATCATTAATTACCCATTGTAGATCTTTGTCAGGTAAATTGGCCATTTCCTGCACCCCTGATCCACCTGGAATAATTCGAATACCTGCTGGCCCCTTTTCCATGACCTCACGGATTTTCTTTTCACCGCGTACCACATGGTATAAGTTGAACTCGGGTACAATACCTAAAATAATATCAACATTAGCCAATCCCATGTCAGCGTCCATCAAGATAACCTTTTGCCCCATCCGAGCCATAGCAATCGACAGATTCAAGGCAAAGTTAGTTTTGCCAACTCCACCTTTACCACTAGTCACCACTACCACTCTGGTTCGAGGGCGGTTTTTCATAAGGTCGCTCTCTATTTGCTGTTTTATGTTACGTGCCATATCTCTGAGCTTGTCAGCTTGATCTTTCATCGAGTTACATCCTCTCCTAAGATCACCCTAGCTAATTCCGCCGGATCAGGCACCCTAATATCATCGGGAACATTCTGACCATTGGTGATATAAGCCAGCGGGGTGCGAGTCTTGTGCACTGCATTTAGAATATTGCCATAATTGCTGGTTTCATCAAGCTTAGTAAAAATTATTTTATCAACCCGGAAGATATTAAAACGATTATAAATCTCCATAATATCTTCACTTCTGGTCGTAGCACTCAAGACCAGAATTATTTCATCAGGGTTACCTTCTTTAATAAATTCTGTTAACTCAGCAATCTGTTCCTCATTACGCGGACTACGCCCCGCTGTATCAATTAAAACCACATCCCGGTGGCTATGCTTATCTAAGGCCTTCATAATATCAGTCGGATTAAATACTACTTCACAGGGAATACCAATAATTTCAGCGTAGGTTTTTAATTGTTCAACCGCCGCAATTCGATAAGTATCAACGGTAACCAAAGCCACCTTTTTGCCTTCTAATAAGCCATAGTTAGCTGCTAACTTTGCAATCGTAGTAGTCTTACCGACACCAGTGGGGCCGATTAACATCACGCAACGAGCCCGATTAGCTTTCTTCTTTATTTCAATCGGCCTTGGTGTTTTAAGATATTCAATAACAATTTCATAACCTGCAGTTTCTAATTCACAACCTTCATCCTGTGCCTTCTCATCTGCAATCTTAATCATTTTGGCTGCTAGCTTTTCCTCAACTCCGGCCGCTACCATACGTTGATACATAGATCTCCCAACCTTTGACAGGTTGCGCTGAAAGTCGCGATCATTTATCTTACCTCGGATATCCTCTACCAAGTCTTTGACCGCTGCTATTTCTTTCATTAACTCAGGAGAAGGAGCATCTTCTTCATCCATGGCATTTTGGTCAGACCCTTGATCAACGGAAACTGGAAGAGGCTCCTCTACTATGGCTTCTTTGACCGCTACTGGGCTATTTTTTAAATCTGTAGATACCCGAGTTTCCTCATCGACAGCCACAGTGATTTCTACCCGTTTTTTCCCGAACCAACCAAAAAAACCGCCTTCTTTAAACTGCCGAGTATGTAACAAGATTGCGTCTTTGCCCATTTCCATCTTAGCCCTGGCCATAGCGGTTTGAAAATCATCGGCTGTATATCGTCTTATTTTCATGCTGCTACCATCCCCACTACATCAACCTGTATATCACTTTCCAACTCATTGTAAGATAAAACTACTATTCCCGGTACAAAACGTTCCAATAACCGTTTAAAGTGAATCCTCAACACCGGGGCACAAACAATAATCGGAGTTTGTCCTCGAGCTAGTATATCGCCAGCTTGTTTCTCTAACTGACTTACCACTCTTTGTAATCGATCAGGATCTAGTGCCAAATAGGAACCAAATTCACTGTTTTGTAATGAGTTACGCATGTAATCCTCCAAAGCGGGATCAAGGGTTAACACCTCTATCCGGCGTTCATCACCGGCGTACAATTTAGTAATATGACGTCGCAGAGCCTGCCGAACATACTCCGTCAGGACATCATCATCATGCGTTATCTTGGCATAATCAGCTAAAGCCTCTAAAATACTAGCCATATCCCGGATCGGAATACCCTCTTTAAGCAGATTACCTAACACCTTTTGCACATCACCTAGGCTCATCATATCTGGTATCAACTCATTTACAACGGCTGAATTATCCTGCTTAACAAAGTCAATAATGCCTTGGACATCTTGCCTTCCCAGTAATTCATGTGCATGGTTCTTAATTACCTGAGTAAGATGAGTAGCCAAGACCGATGGGGGGTCAACCACGGTATAGCCTTTGCTCTCAGCCTGATCTTTTTGGGATACATCAACCCAACGGGCTGGCAAGCCAAAGGCTGGCTCGGTAGTATCAATACCAGGTAGTGAAGCATCATATTCTATCCCGGCTCCAATCAACAAATATCGATCTAACATCAAATCACTACCCGCCACTTTTACCCCTTTTATTTTTATAACATAAGAACTGGGCTTTAGCTGCATATTATCCCGGATACGAATCGGAGGTACAATAAAGCCAAGTTCACTAGCATTTTGACGTCTAATCATAATAATTCGATCCAATAGGTCACCACCCTGTTCAGAATCTACCAGTGGTATCAGAGCATAACCCAATTCAATCTCCATCTTATCAATCTGCAGTAGCTCGACTACATTTTCTGTCTT
>JBLNAS010000207.1:0-2698 GCA_050259475.1 Methylocystaceae bacterium | reverse complement strand
CCCCAATAATCGATCGCCATATTAAGGATCTACTGGGTGCCCTGTTAGTAATTCAAGATCTTCGTTTGGTCAATGAGTTGTTGTCCAAAAACCAGGAGCTTCACGAAAAATCCATCCGGGACAGCTTGACCGACCTTTATAACCATCAATATATTATCAGCAAGCTCGAGAACGAGATAGATGGCACCTTTGATTCTGGTAAACATTTGGCATTAATGATGTTAGATATTGATAATTTTAAGATGATTAACGATATCTATGGCCACCAATTCGGAGATTCGGTATTGGTTATCGTAGCTAAAATCTTAACTGACATTGTTCAAACTTCAGGTTACGTTGGACGTTACGGAGGAGAGGAATTTACCATTATACTTCCGCAAACATCAATTGAAGAAGCTTCCATATTGGGCAATAGAATATGTACCGATGTCAAGAACTATGGCTTCCCCAATAATTGCTGCATTACAATTAGTATCGGAATAAAGCTTCTTGATGAAGAAAACTCTACCACCCTGATCAAGAATGCCGATCAACTACTTTATTTAGCCAAAGCAAATGGCAGGAATCGGGTGGAATTATCTTAACCCAGGCGCTAACATCTAAAGAAATTCTTTGAGGTTATACCGAATACCGAGATGAGCTCTTAATTACCAAGTCGCTTATCGCCTAAGCTCCTGCCATATACCCTATAAAGGGTTAGCTAACCAAATTTGAAAAAGGGAATTGTAAAGCCGCCGCCAACATTTTACATTGGCAGCGGCCTTTTCAGCCTATGGTTTAATACTAATCAACACCTAGCATAACACTAGATGAATGATGAAATAAACGTCTATTGGTTAATTAAACCGTAGAATGAATCCCTGAAGCCAAGCTCAACAAAATTTGATTTCTATCCTCCATACATAAAGCCTGTTCCATGCCTCCGGCGTCCAGGTTCATGTTGATAGCTTCCTTAGTTAGTCTAAGGGCAAACGGGTTCTTGCTCGCCATTTTTCTGGCTAATTGTAGTCCGGTTTCGTAAAGCATATCCTTCTCGACTATCCGACTGATCATACCAAGTTCCTTGGCTTCGGCCGCCGAAATGAATTCACCGAGATACATGATTTCATAAGCCCGGCCAGCACCAATTATTCTTGGTAATAAGTAGCTACACGCCATATCAGCCCCACCCAGACCAATGTTGATATAAGCCGCACAAAAGCGAGCATTCGGAGTAACAACCCTAATATCCGAGGCTAAAGTGAAGCTAAAGCCCTCACCAGCGGCCGCCCCGTGGACCAGGGCAATGATCGGCTGCGGTGCTCGGCGCATCGCCAAATTTAACCGGGCTAGACGCGCTTGAAATCTATACAATTCGGCTGGTTTGGCCAGGTTAGTATTTTCCATGGTATATTTCATATCCAGCCCGGCACAGAAACCCTTTTCGCCGGCACCTTCTAGTATTATTACCAGGGTATCCAGATCGTAAAGCCGGGTCCGCCAAAAATCCTCTAGTTCTTCTAACATTTCTCCATTTACCGTATTATAGGCTTGGGGACGATTCAGCGTCAGCCGCCCGATACCTGCTTCCACTATCTCCCATTTAATAGAGCTATATGGCTCCACAATTTTCACCCTCCCATTTTTTCTCTCTGCTTGTAATAAGCATTTATTGCCATTATAGCACTGGGATGAATTTTGTGTTTCTGGTTAAGGGGTTATCAGGATCTTAATACAATTATCTGCTCGCTCGGCAAACATTTGATAGCCCGCAATAATATCATCAAGGGGCATCAAATGAGTAATAATGGGGGTGACGTCAAGTTGCCCACTCGCGATAAGCTTCATTAAACGCTGCATCTGATTAAGGTTAACAAATCCGGTTTTATAGGTAAGATTTTTCATGAACATCAGTCCCATATTAACCTTAAAGGCCGATGGTCCTAATCCTACATTGCTGATGATACCTCCTGGAGTGGTGGCCTTGATGCTGTCATCCAAAGTCGAAGGTATTCCCACGGCGTCTAAAGACACATCTACTCCACGTTTGCCGGTAATGGCCTTAATGGCTGGTAAAACATCATCCTGGCTTGGATTGAGAGTATGAGTAGCACCTAACCTTTTTCCCATTTCTAACCGGTTATCTTCCAGGTCAATAAGGATGATCCGAGCCGGTGAAAACAAGCGAGCACATGCCACCGCACATAAACCAACCGGGCCAGCACCGAAAATGGCAATATCTTGGCCAGGTTCCAATTTACCATTGATAATACCAAAGTAGGCCGTAGATAGAATGTCTCCGGTTAAGAGAGCCTGTTTATCAGTTACTGTTTCTGGAATTGGCACCAGACAATGATCAGCATAAGGAACTCGCACGTACTCGGCTTGTCCACCGGGCAAATTGGCCTTGGGAGTACGCCAGCCAAACATATGACTCTCTCGACAACGGAAATATTCACCTTCCTGACAAGCAGCACAGGTACCACAGAAAGGAATAGCGGGCACAGCCACCCGGGTCCCCGGTGGAAAATGTTTTACCCCGGAACCTGCTTCATCGATAACCCCGATAAACTCATGCCCCAATATATAATTAGGGACTGATGGAACTTCTCCCTTCCATAGATGGATATCACTGGCACATATCGCAGCGGCGGTTACCTTGACGATAACATCGCCAGCATTTTCAAGGGTTGGCTTTGCAGTCTCCTCTAGCGACAAG
>JBLNAS010000206.1:0-3100 GCA_050259475.1 Methylocystaceae bacterium | reverse complement strand
AGCCTTTTCTGAATGCTCCTTGGTAATGGTTGGCCCCTGTTATAACATCTTAGAACTTCCCCAGCGAAAAAATATTTACTGGCTCGGACATAAGCCCTATACCCAGTTAGCCGCTTACCTTACTCACTTCGATGTCGGAATAATTCCGTTTCGCAATTCAAGCATGACCCAGGCAGTTAACCCGATTAAGATGTGGGAATATCTGGCAGCAGGTATTCCGGTGGTATCTACTGAACTTCCTGAAACCAAAGGTTATGGTCAATTGGTGCTGACCGCTGATAACCGATCGAAGTTTGTATCCCATATTGAACTAGCACTAAGCGAGAATAATCCTACCAAAAAGGCACACCGCCGCTTACTGGCTAAACAGAACTCCTGGGAAATTCGTGCTCAGTTGATTTTAGATATTATCGAACAGCATTTGCAAAATAGTGGTATCGAGCGGGGGCCAGAGCCTATATTACCTAAGTTATTATTTAAAAATGCACCTACTATGTGCCTGCATCCACCCGTCCGCATAGAGCAGAAAAGAGGTACCCCGTGCTAGACAAGGTTATGATTGGTTGTCCTGTCCGTAACCGGGCCTGGGTGTTACCTAAATACCTTACTTGCCTGGCTCAGCTCGATTACCCATTAGCATTACTGCAATTTTGTTTTATACTCAATGATTGTTCCGACAATAGCCTGGAGCTCCTCTCTGAATTTGCCAACTATCCAGGCCGGCAGGTAAGCATAATTAATGCCGACTTTAAGCAAGCCAAAACCCGCTCCTCCCACCGAGGATGCTATAGTTTTAAGCATCTAGCCAAGCTAAGGAACCTTCTTTTAACCGAATTTCTTAGCTCAGATTGCCAATATCTATTTTCAGTAGATAGTGATATTTTGGTCTCCCCATCGAGTTTGAACTGCCTATTGGCCAATGAAAAGGAAATAGTCTCCGCACTAGTTTGTAACGGTCATGAGATCCACGACCCTACCTGTTACAATGTGTTAATCATGCAACCTGATACCACTTGGGTACATCATCGGCAGTTTCCCCGAAATCGTCTATTTGAAGTCGATTGTACCGGTGCCGCAATATTGATTAAAAGAGAAGTAATCAGTCATTATGGTATACGCTACTCATCCATTTATGGGCCTGAGGATATAGGTTTCTGCCTGGACGCTAAACGAAACGGTTTAAAAATATATTGTGATGGTCGGATTGAGTTTGAACATATAATGATCGATCAATCTCATGGAAATATATGGTATTAACCCCTTAACTTCTTTATCCATAAAATAGCTACAAAGAGTTATGGTGATGCTGTTACTATGTTAACCAAGATTTGGATAGTAGGTGAGGAATAAGTGCCCGAGACCAAGTGCGAATATCCCTGTTCATTAGATCTGTGGGCAAATGTGGTCAAAGCAAAACATATTGCTTGTGAGGTTACTGTCTTTGAGTCTGTCTTTTGCGTTCCGCTAATAGAAGTAGGTGGCATCGTTGAAAACATTGAATATATTCAAGCGCGAGTAATCTCTGCGCACGAAGAGTTTGGTAATAATAAGGTATCGCTCCAAATTGCTTTCGAACTAATTCTACTGGTTCTGGTAAGTAATGAACCTCATATCATCACCATAAACCATAACTATGAGCAGACAATACCGGTAAGTGATTTCTGCCCTCCCCTAACCCCGATGGAATTACGGGACGATGTTTCTGATTCGGCGATAATCCTCAATAACTGGAAGTTTGAATGGGCAATCCTAGGGCGATGTGATGACTCGTCAAGTCCATGTTTTACCAGTCTTACTACCCCCGTGGCAGGCACATGTCTTTCTCTTACTGCAACAGTGGATATAATCGACAAGTTATTCAAACCTCATGATATTATTGTTTATGCCGAGCTTGACCCCGACGATAGCAAATAATGTTAAAACGGTTTGATCCTAGCCCCCCACCGGGGGCTTTTTTTCTTGGGTAGTGTTCACTACGAAGGATCACCATTATTAAATTCCCATTCCTAATAACACATGATATTGGATAATCATATATTAGCACTATGGCTTCCTCTATTTACCATTTAGGAGCAATCAATAAGACTCACTTTGATACCCAGCTATCCCCAACTTAATCTTGGAGGAGTAATATTGGAAATTCTAATTACTACCGGCAATTTTAGCAACTATCTCGTTCCCAATTTCTATAACCTGCTGTTAGAACTAGAAAAACATGCGACGATTCACTTATGGCATCAACCCGGTGATATCAATGATATAATCCGGCACCTGAAGATAAAGCCGGATATTGTCTTCATTAATGAGTACGCGGAAACTAATTGCCCTAAGGTTACTGGCCTTGAGACTTTAACCATACCCTATGCTCTACTGCTATATGATCTACATTATCAAGTCGAGGCTCGAAGCCAAGCCATCCAACAACTCAAACCTCAATACATTTTTACACTGTATCGAGATAGATTTAAACAATGGTATCCTGATTACCAAGGTACCATGTACTGGTTTCCTCATCACGTCAATATCAACGTCTTTAAAGACTATGAGCTTCCTAAGGATATTGACTATCTACTTATGGGCGATGTGCATCAGCGAGTATATCCCTTACGCTATAAGATTTTACAACAGATGCAAGATAAACCCGGTTTCTATTACCATCCTCACCCAGGGTGGCGTAATTTCACTGTTGAGGAACGATCAAATTTATATATTGGCGAAAAATATGCTCGCGAGATTAACCGCGCTAAGCTCTTTTTTACCTGTGATTCGATCTATAAGTATCCGTTGCTCAAATACTTTGAAGTCTTAGCTTGTAAATCGCTTTTACTAGCCCCGGATTCAAGTGAGCTTACCGATTTAGGCTTCATTTCTGGAGTAAACTTTGTAGCCATAAACGAGTATGATTTCGAGGAGCGAGCTGCTTACTACCTGAGCCACGAGCAAGAACGTCTACAAATTGCTGAGCAGGGCTATGAGATGGTTAGAGCCCTTCATTCAACCGAGAAGCGAGCAATAGATATGGTAAACATATTTAAAGAGATCCTAAGTACCAGCCCTGGGGCTTCGGCGTTATTGGAGGATTGATTCTATGTATGATTAC
>JBLNAS010000205.1:0-3119 GCA_050259475.1 Methylocystaceae bacterium | reverse complement strand
CAGGGTCAGTTCCCATAATTATGGTTTGGGGGTCAATGGTCAATTGGCTGGTAGCATCCTTAAATAAAGCTTTAACATAGCGCTGCATAGTTTTTTTGGTTAGGGCGGGTGCGGGCTCGACATCGACTACATGTAATCGATAAAGACTGTCCACGCCTACTTTTACCATGCCTAAATCAAGCCCTAAAGCATAGAGACAGCGGATGACTAGGGCAACCACTTTGGTAGCTTCCCGATCATCGGTATCGACAGGAAAATATGAAATATCATCACGCCGACCAGCCGGTAGTGGTTTGCCGGTATTGGCGTCAGTCAGATTTTGCCTTGCCATGGCGATTACCTGTTGATTAACGATGTGAACCCGATAACGACGTAACCAATTACCATAACGCGAATAGGACACCCGGTTAAGCTTGAGTAAATGAGCGGGTTCAAGCGCGTTTTTCAGACCAGTGACATGGTTATATACCAGAGTATCCTTATGGTTACTACCGAGGACAAAGCTGATTTTTACATAATTTAATTCTGGAGTTTGGATATTTTCCGTTTGTAAGTTAGGGAAACTTTCCGCCAGTGCCTGTGCCATCATGCTGGCAGTAGCAATATGCGGATAATTAACGATTACGTGCGCCATAGGCCAAAAGCCTCCAATCAGCCAGAAATACCTTCTAGGTAACCAGCATAGTCAAGCAAGTGTCGGTGGGAGGACATGCGAATAGTCGTCTCATCAAAACGCTGGGGCTTGGAGTTTAGTTCTAGAATAAAGGGGTATCCCTCGGCATTCAGCCCCACATCGGCGGATAGCATGGCCAGATGTAAACCGAGACGTTCCTCCAATAATGTAGCGGTATCTACCAAGATGCTTTCTAGATTTTCCGGGCTAGAGTTTTTCTCATCGCCAAAGCACCAAGCTAGAGCTCGACCCGCTGGCCAGACCTCCCCACCATTAGGTACATGTGTCAAGTACAGTCCGGGGGCACTCACACGAGCCCCCAAACCGACTACTTCCCATTGTCCCTGACCATTTTTTTGTATCAGGCAGCGCAGGTCGAAGACCCGGCCATCGTTACCAGCTAGGGGCACTGCTTGTTGAAGCAGATAATTACGTCCCCGGCAGAAACTGAGTAATAAACGTTTCATCGCCTCCGAACTCCGATTAGGGTATTTTAAAAGCCGGGTTTTCTCTTGGCGTAAGCAGTGCCAGTTAGCCCCATCAGCTTCCACTTTAATAATCCCTTTGCCCAAAGCACTTGAGCTTGGTTTGAGGAAAAAAGAAGTTCCCTTGGTTAAAAAATAGCTTAAAGCTTCATCACTGAAAGCAATGGTTTCGGGTAAATAGGCGTTTAACACGGGATCAGTTTGTAGAGCTGTATATACTTCCGGTTTATTAATGAACCGGGTATTGAATATAATATGACCGTTCTTCTCTAGCCGCGACAAAACTGACTGATGATTCTTCTCCAACTGTCGGGTCGGTATCCGGTTATAGAAAACCCGGGGAAGAGGTAACTGTAGTATGTTCCAGCTGTTAGTAAAGACTTGACCGCTGACTTGGGCCGAAGAGGCAACAAGTTGCTGGGGGGTAAATACCGCAACTAGTCCACCCTTTTCGGCAGCTAATTGGCTTATTTCTCGGTAGGCACCAGTACGGGTGCCAAAAGGAAGTTTTTGATTCTCGGTTGTAGGTGGGGTAGTTATTATACCCAAGTAAGGTCCCAGCGTTAGCTGTTGCAGTTGGCTATCATAACCCCAACGCCATCTAATACCATCAGGAATTCCCAAATCCCGTAGATCTTGAGGATGGAGATTGATATCCATCTTAAAGCCACTCACGGTCAGGGTTAAATGCCGGGTGCCCACGGTTAGGTGTAAGTTACGACTGCTTAACTGACGTGATATGATGTCGGGCAAGTGAACCTGCCCGGGGGGAATCTTGCGGTTTGCTTTCAATTCAATCATATTTTGTTACCTCATAAAAACCTGACAAGTAACTGGCATATTGTAGGGGCCGTAGGTAAGATAAGCGAACCAAGTCAGGGTTGACTTCCGTCTCGACCGCTCTTCGTGGTTTCGAATTTACCTCGATTAACCACACCCGCCCGGATCGGTCAATTCCGAGATCAATTCCTAATTCCCCGTAAATACTGCCACTTACCCTTTCAAGAGCAGCAGCAATGCGAGTAGCTGAATTTCGTACTTTATGCAAGATAGGCTCCGCGCTTTTACCGGTTGCGGAAGTGATAACTTTACCTAACGGTAGAGCGGTGCCACCGGTGGCTAGGTTAGTTACTATCTGTTGTGAGGGAGCTACTCGGGCGAAAACTTTGGTTATTTTGAATTGCCCGCTACCATCCTTTTGGATTAAAACCCGTACGTCCAGGGGGTGACCATCAATGTGCATTAGTTTTATTCCTTGCTGTACTAAATAACCCTTGGTCGTCATACGAGACCGCGCGGCTTCATAAGCCTTTTGAAATGAGTTGTACTCATGGGTTACGCCTTGACTATTTGAGAGACGGTAACCGCCATTTACGCGTGACAAACGCATTATCCCCATACCCAGAGTACCATTGCTGGGCTTAAGATAGACCGCACCATAACTGTGTAGCATGTCTTGAACTTGACTTGCCGAGGTGACCAAGCGGGTGTCAGGCATTAGACGTTTAATATCAGTACGGCGTAGGGCTTGGTTAATTTCCCATTTATCAAAGTAGCGGGGGTTAAAGTAGCGATGGTCGGTAATCCGGTGTAATACTTGTTTGGCAGTAATTACTTCTGGTAATCGTTCACTTTTCCGTGAATAGATCTGATCATAGACAGCTTGTGGCCAGGGGAAAGTGCCTGCTACCCACTCGCCATCCTGGTACAAATATCCACCCCAGCGATTTTGGTCTGTATCTATCTCATTGGGGCGTAAAAGATAAAACAGGCCAGGAAGGCTGGTGCTAGTACGTCCTAGATAGTTTAATTCACCTGCGGTCCCACTCGTCGAGCTGCTTTTTAGGCTGCGGCGGCAGAAGATGGCGACTACTGGCCCCAGTTTAAGGGTGAGGGAGGCAGGCAACCAACGATATTCCCAGTGTATGTGGTTCGGAACCGACAGAGCAGCAGCTAAATCA
>JBLNAS010000204.1:0-6057 GCA_050259475.1 Methylocystaceae bacterium | reverse complement strand
TAATCCTAAAGTAAGAAAGCAGTTTAAACGAGTGTTAGCCACCAGAGGGTTGGGATTGCCGGGGGATTTCGCAGCCACTGCACTGGTGGCTGCTAATAATCAAGGAGAGGCTTGGTTGGATGAATTACTGATGTATCTAAATGGTAATTTGGCCTATATCAAGTCCTTTACTCAGGAACATTTACCTGGGATCAGTGTAATTGAACCGGAGGCAACCTATCTAGCCTGGCTTGACTTTCATTGTCTGGATTTAGATGACGAGCAGTTAAAAGAATTGATCACCCGAGCCGGGTTAGTATTCAATTCAGGGTCGCAATTTGGACCGGGTGGGGAAGGTTTCCTGCGGCTGAACTTTGCTTGTTCCCGGATTATTCTTGCTGAAGGGCTGGAGAGGCTGGCGCGGGTCTGGCCAGCTAAATAGTAAAAACCCCTGCCGGTTAAGGCAGGGGAAATATAAGGGGGAGGGGTAAATGTAAATGCCTGATAAGAAGGCAGGTTACGCTTTGCTAGCGGCAAAGGCTTGCTCGAGATCGCCAATAATGTCATCGATATGTTCTGTGCCAACAGAAAGTCTAATTGTGTTTGGCTTGATTCCTTGTTCAAGTAACTCTTCCGCAGACAACTGTGAATGGGTTGTAGAAGCTGGATGAATTACCAAACTCTTAACATCTGCCACATTGGCAAGCAGAGAAAAAATCTCCAAATGATCAATAAAATTCTTAGCTGTTTCATCATCACCCTTGATTTCAAAGGTAAAGATAGAACCGCCGCCGTTAGGGAAGTATTTATCATATAATTCCTTGTTGCCATTTTCGGGCAGTGATGGATGGTTTACTTTTACAACCTGCGGATGTTTAGACAAATACTCTACAACCATTAAGGAGTTTTCAACATGGCGCTCTACACGAAGAGATAGGGTTTCAAGACCCTGTAAAAACAAGAATGCATGCAACGGGGCAATCGTAGCACCGGTATCACGAAGCAGGATAGCACGGATCTTGGTAACAAATGCCGCCGCTCCCACTGCTTTGGTGAAGCTAATACCGTGATAGCTCGGATTTGGTTCAGTCAGCGAGGCAAATTTACCGCTGGCTTCCCAATCGAACTTGCCGCTGTCTACAATAACGCCGCCAATGGCTGTGCCATGTCCACCGATAAACTTCGTAGCGGAATGTACAACAATGTCAGCACCATATTCAATTGGGCGCACCAAATAGGGAGTAGCGAACGTGCTGTCAATGACCAGTGGGATTCTATTGGCATGGGCGATTGCCGCCACCTTTTCAATATCGATGATGTTTGAATGGGGATTGCCAAGCGTTTCAATAAAGATTGCCTTGGTGCTTTCCTTAATGGCTGCTTCAAAAGCACCTTCCTCGTCGGGATCGACGAAAGAAGTGGTAATACCATATTGTGGCAGAGTGTGTGCAAGCAGGTTATAGGTACCGCCATATATAGTCTTGGCAGCTACGATGTGGTCGCCTGCCTGAGCGAGATTCTGAATGGTGTAAGTAATAGCAGCTGCACCTGAAGCTACACCGAGTGCTGCAACACCGCCTTCGAGAGCAGCGATCCTTCTTTCAAACACATCCTGGGTGGAATTTGTAAGGCGGCCGTAGATATTGCCGGCATCAGCCAGGCCAAAGCGTGCAGCAGCATGGGCCGAGTTCTTGAATACATAGGATGTGGTTTGGTAGATCGGTACTGCACGTGCATCCGATGCGGGATCAGGCTGTTCCTGCCCAACGTGAAGTTGCAGTGTTTCGAATTTATAATTTTTATTGTTCATGATAAATACCTCTTTCCCTTAATTTTGTTTTAAGACTTTAAGCGAATTGATGTCTTTGTCTGGTGCCTGTATCATACGGAATTATCCTCGAAAGCCATTAACAGTTTTTTCACCTCCCTTAAACTCCAAAAAAATAAACCCTCTTTCCGAAAGAGGGTTTGGCATACCTCATCTTTCGGAATATTCTTCCGCTGGAATTAGCACCGTGCTTAAAAAGCCGGTTGCCGGGTTTCATCGGGCCAAGTCCCTCCACCACTCTGGATGAGAAAATATTTAATTTAGTAAGATAATAAACATACTATATAACTAATGAATAAAGACGTCAATAGCCTAGTAAAAAAATATTAATTAAAGCCAAGGTAATAGAACGAATATAATTATACAGATGCCTAGTTCTTGCGGTTAGGCTGCCAGATAGTATACATTAATAGTAGGGTATATGAAAAAGTCTGTTGCTGAAGTTAGGATATACCATTAGCAATATTCAAACAATATAACCGGGTAATAGGGAGGGTTATAAGAGATGGGTGGGGATATTATTGAAAACCGTCAGGTTATTACCTATCGAAATGGAAATAAAGAATGCCGACAAGATGCTGTAGTCAAGGAATCACCGGTAACTATTATTCTAAATGAGCAGGAAATTGGAACCTTAATCTGTTCACCGTATGCCCAGGAAGAGTTGGTGGTAGGATTTTTAGTCAGTGAAGGTCTGCTTACTAGCGTAAGCGATATAAGAGAGATATTCTGCCGGGATGAACAGGGAGTGGTCTGGGTGGAAACCACTCAGGAGATCCCTGCTGTTGATACCTTGCTACGCCGTAATTTTGCCAGTTGTTGTGGGCGAGGAAGGCCGTCTCTCTACTTTATTAATGATTACCGTCAGATTAAACCGGTAGAAAGTAGCGCACAATTTACCGTAAATCAGTTGTTAAAGGTTATGTCTCTAATCGATGCCGAATCCGAGATTTTCCGACGTACCGGAGGGGTTCATGGGGCTGCGCTAGTAAAGGATCAGGGCATTGTCGTTTATTATGAAGATATCGGGAGGCACAATGCCCTAGATCGTATCCTGGGGTATACCTTTTTACATGAGGTCGAGACCTCAGCTATGGCGGTGGCCTTAACCGGACGTATTGCATCCGAAATGCTGACCAAATCTGCAAGGATTGGGGTTCCTCTGGTAATATCCCGAGCAGCGCCCACTGGTTTAGCCATCGATCTGGCAGAACAGCTCGGCCTGACGGTAATAGGTTTTGCTCGGGAACAAAGTCTTAATATATATTGCCATGGAGAAAGAATTATTGATGATTAGAAGGCCATACCGGAGGTTTATAAACTAATGTACGATGTGATTTTAATTCGTTATGGAGAAATTGGCTTAAAGGGCGGTAATCGTAAGTTCTTTGAGAACATCTTGATGAATAATCTGCGGCAGGCACTTTCATCACTGCCGGAGGTTCAGGTATTCACTAGCTCGGGCCGTATTTTAGTGCGAGCCGTCGGCCAGTTAGCAGAGGCAACACGGTGTATCAATCAGGTATTTGGGGTGGTGTCTACCAGCCCGGTAATGGTAGTAAAGCCGGAGTGGTCAGCTATTGAAGCTGCCGCCGATCAATTAATAGATGCCTCGGGGATCATTCACACCTTTAAGGTTGAAGCCCGTAGGGCGGATAAGAGTTTTCCTTTAAACTCACCGGAGATAAACCGCACCTTAGGTGAGTATCTGCTGCAGAGCCATCCTGGTTTGAAGGTAGATGTCCATTCTCCTGATTTGAAGTTGGAAGTGGAAGTTCGTTATCGGGAGGTTCTGCTTTATGGGTCCATCTGTCCTGGACCTGGGGGCTTGCCGGTTTCGTCTAGTGGTAGGGGATTATTACTCTTATCGGGAGGATTGGACAGTCCAGTAGCGGGGTGGATGGCTATGAAACGGGGCATTAAGTTGTCGGCGGTCTACTTTCATAGTTTTCCTTATACTGGTGACCGCTCCAAGGAAAAAGTTGTTAGCCTCGCTCACCATTTGGCACCCTATAATCAAGGGGAAATAAAACTATATGTTGCGCATATTACTGAGATTCAGGAAGCCATTACCCATCACTGCCCGGAGAAGTTTAGGGTCACTATACTGCGGCGCATGATGCTGCGGATTGCTCAAATGATTGCCACCCGGGAAAAAGCCTTAGCCCTTATCACCGGGGAAAGTGTTGGACAGGTAGCAAGTCAGACCCTGGAAAGCATGAATGTAATCGGGGCCGCAACCAAAGCCCTGATTCTGAAACCAGTATGTGGTATGGATAAAACTGAGATTGTGGAAATTGCCCGTAAGATTGATACTTACGATACTTCAATTCTGCCTTATGAAGACTGTTGTGCCTTATTTGTTCCCCAGCACCCGGTAACTAGACCGGTATTAGAAGAGGTTCAAGCCGCAGAAGAGGAAGCTAATGTGGATTGGACTGAGCTATTACAGCAGTCGATGAACCGGTTGGAAATCATAAGAGTTAAAGCTAAGGAGTAAGTAAGATGGAAGAAGTAAAGGGAAATATAGTTGAGACCTACCTGGATAACTGTGCTACTACCCGGGTTTATCCCGAAGTGGCAGAATTAGTGACCAAGGTCATGCTAAATAGCTATGGCAACCCATCCTCGCTGCACCGCAAAGGTATTGAAGCGGAAAACATAGTAAAGACAGCTCGCCGACAAATCGCTCGGGTGCTGGCCGTGGAACCGGAAACTATTGTCTTTACTTCTGGGGGTACAGAAGCTAATAACCTGGCATTAGTCGGTGCAGCTCGGGCTCGGCGCCGAAAGGGCAGCCATATTATTTGTTCGGCGATCGAGCACCCTTCGGTCCTAGATACGATTAAAAAGTTAGGTGAAGAAGGCTATAAGGTTGATTTTTGCCCCGTAAATAATCAGGGTTATATTGAAGCTGAAGTTCTGGCTGACCTGATGCAGGAAGACACTATATTAGTCAGTATTATGGCGGTTAATAATGAAATCGGCACCATTCAATCGATACCGGAACTGGTGCAGGCTTGCCGAGAGAAAAACCCCGAAGTGAACTTTCATACTGATTGCGTACAGGCTTTTGGGAAGATTGAGGTTCATCCCCGCGAATGGGGCGTAAATATGGTAACTATAAGTTCTCATAAAATCCATGGCCCTAAAGGGGTGGGAGGCGTCTATGTAGCTCGGGGTACTAAATTGGAGAGCCTTTTAGCTGGTGGTGGGCAGGAGAACAAGATGCGGGCGGGTACGGAGAATGTTCCGGGTATCGCTGGATTTGGGCTGGCGGCACAATTAGCGGGTGATAACTTAAGCCGTATGCTGGATTTAGTTTCACTTAAACAACGATTAGTAAACGGATTGGACCAGATGGGGATAAACTATCTGCTTAATGGGCCAGCCATCGAAAAGGCGGCTCCCCATGTCATCAACATCTCTTTCCCGGGGCTAAAAGGGGAAACCATACTTCATTGTTTAGAGGGTAATGGGGTCTATGTTTCGACCGGAGCAGCCTGTAGCTCAAAGAAGACCAAGGCAAGTCATGTTCTGATGGCGATTGGACGCACTGAAGATGAGGCTGAAGGGTCAATAAGGGTAAGCTTTTCAAACTTGAATAGCAATGATGATGTTGACCGCTTGATTGAAGCTCTGGCCAGCACCATGCAGCGTCTTAAGCCAGTCGCTAGGCAGTAAACTTAAGGTTTATAGGTTGGCCAGGATAGGCTAGGGAAGTTTTGGCTAATTAGATAATTAACTCATGAAGCCAGGAGATTTGGTAATCTAAGTATAGGAATAATGTTTAGCATCTGCAGGTGGGAGAGGACATTATGAAAACAATTTTTGCTCCGGGGTGTGCGCTTGCCATTTATAAACCACACTTGGTAAAAACCATACATGAAGTCTTAAAGACTAACCTGGGAGCCATGGAGCTCTTAGATCTTTGTTGCACTAAAAGACCCCTGCTTGATGATGGTATTCAGGTAATAAATGTTTGTCCGGGTTGTGACCGGCGTTACCGAGAAAATTACCCGAATGTGACCACTATATCATTATGGGAAATACTCGCGGCAAACGACTATATAAAGCTACCTGATTACCAGGGACAGCCAATGTCCATTCTTGATGCTTGTCCTACCAGGAGTGAAGAGCGGGTACATAATGCGATTCGTACTCTGCTCAGTCGGATGAACATTAAGCTGATAGAACCCGCAAAGACTAGAACCAAAAGTACCTGTTGTGGTGATAGTTTCTATGGCAAG
>JBLNAS010000203.1:0-10391 GCA_050259475.1 Methylocystaceae bacterium | reverse complement strand
CCCACCACCAGTTGTTGACCCAAGGCGGCTTTTACGCCGACCTCTACAACAGTCAGTTTACGGGTTCTGCTTTTGCAGAGCAGGCGGTTTAAATCGGGTAAGGCACTAGTAAAGGAGGGTCTTAAATGAACCCTCCTTTTTACTGTATATTAGCCCTAACACGATAGCCGAAACTGCTAAAATAGGTGGTTTTCCCGGTCATTCATGTGTGTATATAGCGATAGGCTTATATAGGGGTGAGGGCACTTTTTGCCAAAATGCTACCCCAGGGTGACCTTTCTTAATATTGCCCTTATTAATTCCGGGTTGTCAGTGCCCGGGGGGTACATTAAGATGATAAATATCATGGGTGAGAGTGAGGATATGATGTCTGGTTTTTGTGAAGTGGAAATAAACCGGCAGATTTTTATATGGGGATCAGGGGCTAGGGTTAGCCCTTTATTACAGCAGTTACCGAGTAAGATACCAATTTGCTGGGCTTATCACCAGCAGCAATCAATTCCGGTTGGGTTTGTTGGCCAGACCATTTGGGGAAGCGAACTTCAGAAACTGGGAGGCAATTATGGTCAGTTTACTTGCCAGCTCACTAATGGTTCCGTAATCGAGGCAGGAGCGGTAGCTGTATTCGCCGATGCTACGCCAAGGGATGAGCCGGTAATAACTGCGGGTCAATCCGTGGCATTGTTGCTTTCTGGTACTGGTCGTGGAATTTTCGCCCATGCCCTGGCGGTAGCCCTCAGGTTGGCCAATCAGCACCAGGTTTACTTGATTACTGATGATGTTCAGGTAGCTTATTCCGGTGGCGAGGATCTATTCACCGAGGCTCGGGCAGCGGGGGTGGTTTTCTTCCGTACCTCGGAATGGACTTTGAGTGAATTGGGAGATCAGGGCTTTGAGATCTGGCTGCCGCAGCAGAATTTACAAGTGCAGGTTGATCAGGTAGTAGATTACCGGCAGGATATAGCTGGGACTGACAGGACACCTGATCTGGGATTGGGACCAATGTCGGTTTCAGGAGTGCTTAATACTAGGCGGGAGGGGGTTTATCTCTTCCCTGCCAGTTATGAGGTAGCCCCGGCGGAGGAAAGGCTACTTTATCAGGCCTTGGCGGCTCGCTTATTAGCATCGGTTAGAGGACATATCCTGGATTATCAGGGGATGAAAATAGATAGTTCACACTGTGCTTTGTGCTTAACCTGTTATCGGATCTGCCCCCATCGAGCAATAAATCTCGTGCCTACCACCCAAACCGGTAACCTTTACCACCTGGCGGCCAGTATTAATCCTGCTGCTTGCCAGGGCTGTGGTACTTGTTACGCTGCTTGTCCGGCCAATGCTATCCGGTGGGATGAGGCACCGTTAAATAATAGTATCATTTTAGCTTGTGAGAATTCGGGATTTAACTCTGAGCTTAGGCCAACCATATCGGTGCGCCAGTATCCATGTGCCCAGGCGATTAGCAATGCTGATATTCTACATACTTTGGCTAATCAGGGGCAGGTGGTCATCTATGCCTGCCGGGAAGGTAGTTGCCGTCATCAGGGATGTGCTCCGGAGTTAGATATCCGTCTAAAAAGGCTACAAGAACAGTTACTAGAATTAGGGGTAACGGCTGAAATTAAATTGATACGCAAATCAGTCGCCGAAATCGGTAATCATTGGGGGGAGGTATCAGCCAATTGATTGTAGGTGAATTAAAACCGCTGACTGAGATTTTAGATAGTCTGGGTTCAGCAACCAGGATTTACATATTAGGGTGTGGTGGCTGTGTTACCGTCTGTCAAAGCGGGGGTGAGCAGGCCGCTCATGAGCTAGCTGAGTTATTAAAACAGTCAGGTAAGGGCATTGATTGTCAGTATGGCAGCATTCCCCGCCAATGTGAAGCTGAGTTTCTGGAAATGTTACCTCTTGATCTGCCGGCAGTGGAAGTGGTGGTTAGCCTGGCTTGCGGAGTGGGAGTGCAGGCTTTGGTACAAACCTATCCTAGTATGAGGGTAGTTCCTGGCTTAAACACCCAATTTATGGGCATGCCGGTAGCGGCCGGATTATTTGCCGAACGCTGTTTGGGTTGCGGTAATTGTATTTTGGATCAAACTGGCGGGGTGTGTCCGATTACTCGCTGTGCGAAAAGTTTGCTTAATGGCCCTTGTGGCGGCTCGCAGGATGGCCAATGTGAGATCGGTGGGGACAGAGAATGTGCCTGGCAATTGATTCATGACCGCCTAGCCAGTCAGGGACGAGAGGCTACTTTACTGACCATGTGGTTACCGCGTGATTGGCGGACTAGTCACCATGGTGGGCCACGTCAAATGGTCAGGGAGGACGTGGTACTTAATGATGATAAGTAATTTAGAACAGACCCTGAAGGCTGGTAAATTTACTATAACAGCTGAAATTGGCCCCCCTAAGAGCTGTAACGTTGATTTTGTGCGCCAAAAGGCAGAATTGCTAAGAGGATTAGTTGCGGCCTGTAACTTAACTGATAACCAAACGGCTATCGTCAGAATGTCTAGTATTGCGGCAGCCCGAATTATTGAGGATATGGGCATAGAAACTGTAGTACAGATGACCTGCCGTGATCGTAATCGAATTGGTTTACAATCAGACATTCTCGGCTTAGCAGCCTTAGGCATAAAGAATCTGGTTTGTCTAACTGGTGACCACCAGACTTTTGGTAATCATCCCGAAGCTAAGAATGTTTTTGATTTGGATGCTGTTCAGTTAATACATACGGCTCACTTGATGAATGAAGGTAAATTCTTATGCGGTGAAGAGATAAAAGTGCCACCGCGGATTTTTATCGGATGCGTCGAAAATCCTTTTGCTGACCCTTTTGCTTTTCGGGTTACTCGTTTGCAAAAAAAGGTGCGCGCCGGAGCGAGGTTCTGCCAGACCCAGTGTGTACTCGATCAGGAACGATTCAATCGTTTTATGGAATTGGCAGTGACCGAAGGGGTTACTGATGAGTGCCATATTCTCGCCGGTATCATGCCCCTGAAGAGTGCCCGGGTAGCGCGTTATATGAAAACCCAGGTAGCTGGAATGTCGGTTGATAATGCCATAATCCAGAGGTTAGAGGCAGCCTCCGAACCTGCACAAGAGGGGATTAACATCGCCGTAGAGCAGGTTCAAGCTATGATGAATATTAAAGGAGTGGCCGGGGTACACATTATGGCCGTAGCTTGGGAAGATGCTATACCTGAGATCATTAAACGGAGTGGCTTGCATCATGAGTGCTAACTTAATGCATCCGGTTATTGTAATCGGCGGTGGGGTAACCGGGATGGCAGCGGCTATGCACTTGGCGCAAGCGGGCAAAATGGTATTGCTGCTGGAAAAGGAAGCCGCTCTCGGAGGTAAAGCCCTGCATATTAATTGTAAACAGGTGCAGGGTAAGTGTACCCATTGCGGGGCATGTGCCGTTTTTGAGCTGGAGCACAAGGTAAATCGTCATCCGTTAGTGCAGATAATAAATCGTAGTCGGGTAGAGGCCATCAATAGCCAAATAAAGACGGTGGAGGTAACCGTGGCTACTCCCGAGGGGAGGTGGGTAGTAGTGGGTAATTCAGCCCTGATTGCCACCGGCCTCAAGCCTTTCCCGGCCAAGGAGCGACATGAAACTGGCTATGGCAATATACCCCGGGTGATAACGGCTTTAGAATTAGAAAAAAGGGCTCGCCAAAGTGGTAATTTTACTTTTTTAGGCAGTTCGCCTCGGCTGGCGATAATACATTGTGTGGGTAGCCGTCAACGCTATTGCTCTCGGGTGTGCTGCCTTTATGGTGCGAAAATCAGTCGTCTATTGACTGAGGCCATTCCAGATGCCAGCATTGATGCCTATTGTCTGGATCGGCAGCGTTACCGGGCAGAATATGTTGCTGAATGGCCATCTGATGTGCAGATGAGGCGAGCAATGCCCGGGCGAGTATACCAAGACCCCGAAGGTGATTGTGTGATCCGAGCAGAGGATATGATTAGTGGGCTGGTATCAGAACACCATTATGACTGGGTCGTGCTTTGCACTGGTTTGGTTCCGGACCCGGATGCAGTCGCCCTCGGGATTGGAGCAGGGTTAGTACTAGATGAGTACGGGTTTTTAATGGCGAGAAGTAACCTGCCAAGGATTTGGGCTGCTGGTGGTGCCACGGCACCGCTCTCCTTTTTTGAATGCATTGAAAGCGGTATCTGGGCGGCTGGTGAGCTAGTAAAATTGCTGGATTAGAAGTACAAATGCTTTCAAATCCTCTTGCGAGGACAAACTTACCTGTGCTAAGATATGATTTAATTTAATCTTGTAAAGCGATGATCGGGCAAAATGCCGTCCCGGGAGTGATGACGAAAACCACTGCTGGTGGGATAAGTTGTTCGGTAGGCCACCGTTATACGGCCTCCAAGCTGGGTCAATTATTTGATCAAGTAGGGTGGTACCGCGGGTATTTAAGCTCTCGTCCCTAACTTAGGGATTAGAGCTTTTTTAATTTTTATTATGCTAAGCAGGTTAACCTAATGAACAAAGAGAAATAGAGGTGAAAACATGGATATTATTAACCGGGAATTACTTAAGCTGTTAGAACGCAATGCTCGGCTAAATCTAAGTAATCTGGCCGCCTTGCTGCAAACCACTGAGGAAGATGTACATCAGCGGATTACTACGCTGGAAGAGGAACGGATAATTAATGGTTATTCAGCTATCATCGACTGGGAGCAAGTAGAAAACCCTTGGGTGAGGGCCTTAATCGAAGTGAAAGTAAATCCGGAACCCGAGGTAGGATTCGATCACATTGCTCGGATAATAGCTGACCATAGTGAGGTGGTAGATGTCATTTTGGTAAGTGGTACCTATGACCTCCTGGTTACAGTAGAAGGAATTGACATGGGACAGATAGCAGGTTTCGTCGCTCAAAAATTGGCAGCCCTGGAAACAGTACAAAGCGCAACAACCCATTTTGTTATGCGTAATTATAAGAAAGATGGGTTTATCTGCGGTAAACAAGAATTTGATCATAGGTTGGTGATTCAATTATGAGACAAGTACATGATTTTCTTACCCCGACGGTAGTTCAAATACCGCCCTCTGGTATCCGCAAGTTTTTTGATTTAGTTATGCAAACGAAAGGAGTAATTTCCCTGGGGGTAGGTGAACCAGATTTTGTAACCCCCCGCCATGTTCGGGAGGCTTGTTACCAATCCCTGGAAAAAGGGTTTACCAATTATACTTCTAACTTGGGCATGTTGGAATTGCGCCAGGAAATAGCTAACTATATGCAACAGGGATTTAATCTCAATTATGACCCCGAGACTGAGATCGTAGTCACAGTTGGGGTTAGTGAAGCTTTTGATTTAGCCATTAGAGCCCTGGTGGGTCCCGGGGATGAGGTGCTAGTACCAGATCCTTCTTATGTAGCGTATGCTCCCTGTGCAACCTTGGCGGGAGGAAGTCCGGTTTTCCTGGCTACTCAGGCGCAACACGAATTTCGGTTACAGCCTGAAGAACTTGAGAGAAAGATTACTAAGCACTCTAAGGTATTAATTTTACCTTATCCGAATAATCCTACCGGTGGCATTATGGGGGAGGCTGATCTCCAAGCCCTGGTCGAAGTGATTGTTAAACATGATTTATTTGTGATTTCTGATGAAATTTATGGCGAATTAACCTATGGGCAAAAACACATATCCATTGCCACTTTGCCCGGCATGAAGGAGCGAACCCTGGTGCTCAATGGCTTTTCTAAGGCCTATGCCATGACTGGCTGGCGGGTAGGGTATGCCTGTGGTCACCATGACCTGATATACGCTATGAACAAGATTCACCAATATACCATGCTTTGTGCCCCGATTATGGCTCAAATGGCTGCCATCGAAGCGCTAAAGAATGGCGAAAAGCCGATGCGAGAGATGATTGCTGATTATAACCAACGTCGCCGTATTATTGTTGACGGGTTAGCACAGATTGGCATGCCGTGTTTTGAACCACGGGGAGCTTTTTATTGTTTCCCTTCGATTGAGGTAACGGGGATGAACAGTGAGGACTTCTGTGAACAGTTACTAAAAGAAGAAAAAGTAGCGGTAGTTCCCGGTACCGCTTTTGGACCAAGCGGAGAAGGTTATGTCCGTATGTGTTACGCTGCTTCTTTGGACAATATTGCCACCGCTTTGGAGCGGATGGGCAAATTTGTTACCCGTCATCAAAAGTAGACGAATTAGGACAAAGTAGCCGGTCCAGTTCCTGGGCGGGTTAACCCTGCGGTAAGCTTAGGTTTTGGATCGGAAAACACTGAATTATGAACTAAATTGGATTGTCTGAAAAGCGCAGATAGAGGTATTGTGCCAAGGATTATTGCGAAATTCTTTTAAAGGATTACTTAGCAGAGGGCGAGAAAAGTTTGAGGTAGGCCTGGGAGAGAAAAGAAATTCCCAGGAAGATATTTAAATATAAACTCGCTGTAAGGAGGGAAACCATGTTTGAACTAAATGCAACTGAACTGGCTCTTCTTAATCGTTATTCACTCCTTGACTCTCAAAAGCAATCGGATTTGGAATCTTATCTCGAGTATTTGCTCTTCTGTCAATACCGTGAAGAGACGGTACGACACGTTTTAGGACATCCCTTTTTGCTAAGTGGGCTTTCTCAGGTATATCAAATCTGTCAGCGTGAGGATATTTGCTGGGATGAGGTAGGCTCAAAAGTCCGCCAGCTAAAATATATGTATCACCAACTCCTTGAGCAGGTAGATGCCAAATATCAGGAGTTCTCCAATTGTCAGGGCGGTGATACTGTAGTCAGGGACTTTGGACGATATAACTTCGCGGCCTTACTAGAAGCAGTCTCTCATCAGCAAAGCGGGCAGGTACTCAGCCAATTAGAGGATATGATTAGCCTTTTGCAAAAATATCGCAAAAAGAATGAACGCTGCCGAATTGTAGCGGTTTAGACAATTTAGTTTATAATAGAGAAAGGTTAAATATACAGACGGGTGGGGATTTAATTGAAAATCAGATTCCTGGGGGCAGCACAAACCGTAACTGGTTCCTGCTATCACCTGCAGACCGAGAACACTAGTTTTCTCGTTGACTGTGGAATGTTTCAAGGTAATAAACAACTCAAGGAACGGAATTATGGGCCATTGCAGATTAACCCGGGACAAGTAGATTTTATGATACTTACCCATGCTCATATCGATCATATTGGTCTGTTGCCTAAATACTATGCTCAGGGCTTTAAAGGCAAGGTATATTGTACTCCACCTACCGTAAAGCTAGCATCCATTCTCCTGCCGGATTCCGCACATATTCAAGAGATGGAAATCGAACGTAAAAACCGCAAGCTGGATCGAGCTGGTATGCTGCCTTTGACTCCGATTTATACCATCGCTGATGCCGAAAATAGCCTACAGCTATTCCAAGCCGTGGACTATGATCAAATACTAGAACCAGCTCCCGGGGTCAAGGTTTGTTTCCGTGATGCCGGACACATATTGGGGTCAGCTTCGGTAGAGATATGGTTAACTGAGGGCGATAAGACCATTAAGATCGTCTTTTCAGGGGACTTAGGCAGTCCGAATCAGCCGGTGATCCGTGACCCGCAATATATTGATAGCGCTGATTATGTATTAATGGAATCGACCTATGGTTCACGTCTTAGAGAGCAAAACCGTTCCCGGCGTGATGAATTAATAGATATTATCAACTTTACCATGAAAAAGGGTGGCAACCTGGTGATACCTGCCTTCGCAGTGGAGCGGACTCAGGACTTGCTTTTTGATTTGGCCTTACTTGTAGCTGAGGGTAAACTGAAAACTGATCGTAGTGTATATATAGATAGCCCATTGGCGGTGGCAGCGACGAAGATATTTGAGGAGAGTCCGGAGTATTATGATGATGATACCCAGGCCTTGATCAAAAAGGGGAATTCTCCGTTTAGAATGCCTAATCTTAAGTTCTCCGTCAGTAAAGAGGAATCCATACAGCTTAATAACTTGGCCGGGGGGGCAATTATTATCTCGGCTAGTGGTATGTGCGATGCTGGTCGTATTAAGCATCATCTTAAACATAATCTTTGGCGGGCTGAGTCCACAGTGCTATTTGTTGGTTATCAGGCTCAGGGAACTCTGGGACAGCGTATTTTATCCGGTGAAAAGACGGTTACTATCCATGGCGAGGAAGTAGCGGTTAAGGCTGATATTCGTCGAATTGAAGGCTACTCAGCCCATGCTGATCAAGCCGGGTTAATGACCTGGGCTCGGGGCTTTAAAGATAAACCGAGTAAGTTTATCCTAGTGCATGGAGAGCCGGAAAGCCAAAAGGTATTAGGGGATATGCTGCGCCAGGAACTGGGGCTTAATGTTTTAATACCCGGCTGGCTTGAGGAAATGGATCTAACGATGGCTACAGCAGGTGCCGTTACACCGATCATGGCACCAACACCAGTAACAGCTGAACCAGTGACCGTATCGCATCGGGCAGCTGAGCTACAAGCTGAAGAGGCTTATCTGGGCGCTCAAATCATGTTGACCCGACTTTACCGTACTAGTCTGGAAAAGGGCGATGTACAAGGATTTATGGATAAACTCAAGAAAGCCATGGAAGAGATGCAAGCACAGTAAAGAAACCTACAGTGGGTAGCGGAAATGCTATTAGGAGATTAAAAGGGTAAAAATCCCGGTGACTGAAATCACCGGGATTTGTTTTTAATGTAAGGATGGATGCTAATTTGGCTCCTATGGTAGGCGGGCAATCGTATGCACCGCTTTTATAACCTTTTCAATATCGGTTTCGGTGGAAAAAAGACCGGGACTTAGTCGACAGGTGCCCAGGTCCAGCGTGCCAATAGTGCGGTGAGCAAGCGGGGTGCAATGTAAACCTGAGCGGGTGATGATACCGTATTCATGATCGAGATACATACTAAGTTCTCCACAGTCCATACCGGCTATGTTAATCGAAACCACCGCTGTTTGCAGTTCTATGTTGCGGGGTCCGTAAATAATAACCTCGGGTATTTGGGCTAATCCATTAAGTAAAAGATTAGTAAGGTGCTGTTCGTGAGCACGAATGTTAAGCAGTCCGCGTTCAAGGATATAATTAACCCCAGCACCTAGACCAGCTATTCCTGGTCCATTCTGGGTACCACTCTCATAACGGTCGGGTAGGACGGTTGGTTGTTCTAAAAGGTCAGAGAAGGAACCGGTTCCGCCTTCTTTGAGGTGACGCAGTTCGATTCCAGGCTGGATATAGAGCCCGCCTGTACCCTGCGGCCCTAAGAGCCCCTTGTGGCCAGTAAAAGCCAGTAGATCTATGGCATCCTTTTCCACATCTATGGGAAGTACCCCAGCAGTTTGGGCACTGTCCACCATAAAAGGAATGCCATGTTGACGTGCTATATTTCCCACTTCTTTAATCGGCATAATAGTACCAGTTAGGTTAGAAGCATGCATCATAACTATTAGTCGAGTGTTGCTTTGGATAGCTGCTTGAATATCATGGGGATTAAGGGTACCATCTGGCCTGCAGCTTACAATGGTTAGTTTTATCACGCCCTGAGCTTGGAGGGAGTACAAAGGACGGGCTACTGAGTTGTGCTCCATGCTGGTGGTAATAACATGATCGCCGCGCTGCAAGAGACCTTTGATACCAAGATTTAACGCTTCCGTCACATTAGCGGTGTAGACAATCTGACAGCTATCGGCAATGTTGAAAAGACGAGCTAAAGCCTCGCGGGTATCTAATAGCACCATCCCTGCTTCCAGAGTGCGTTTATGACTGCCTCGTCCAGGATTGGCCCCTAGGTTACGGTTAAAGTTGTCTATAGCCTGGTAAACCACTTCTGGTTTCGGCCAGGTGGTGGCGGCGTTATCCATGTAAATTACATCCATGGCGGTACTCCTTTGTACTAGGCTCTTGGGTATACTTGCATAACATTATGGTAGTTCGTAATCCGGAGATCTAAAGAAATTTTCTTAGGAACAGTAAGTCGGGATTAAAGTATTACTCTCTTATTATCTCCAAAAAGAATTTCAAAGGTGGATTTGTAATTATTCACGATGCTGTTTGGAATAATCGGTTTCTAGATGCAGGAATGGCATACTGACGCCTGATTGACCAAGCACCTTTCGATGGTATAAATTACAAAATTGCATATTGAAATAAATTACTCCGTCAACATTATACTCTTTTACCAGGTCCAGGATATCTTAAATTCTACCTAATCTAATTTGATAAGCAACAGGTTAAAGAAAGCAGAAGAAGTTAGGTCAATAGTTAAAATCCTTGGTGGTATGTATTATTATTAAAGATAGAAACGGGCTACGGGGTATCCGGATTACCTGGTTCGAGTTGTTGCGCCAAAGGGGCTATGATATAATTTTTTAACCTAGTAGTACGGAAGTTATACTACA
>JBLNAS010000202.1:0-5852 GCA_050259475.1 Methylocystaceae bacterium | reverse complement strand
GGTTTTTAAATGTTAATAAGCCTCCTGGGCTGACTTCTTTTGATGTAATTCGTGAACTACGAAAACAACTAAAAGTTAAAAAAATGGGGCATCTGGGAACACTTGATCCTATGGCTACCGGTGTATTACCGGTGGCGATCGGCAATGCTACCCGTTTGATTAGTTTTTTAGATGAGGCGAATAAGTGTTACCGGTCCCGTGGACGACTAGGAGCGACATCTGATACCCAAGATCAAAGCGGTACCATCACGGTAATTAAGCAAAATCCCAAACTCAGCCACAACCAACTAAGTCTGCAACTTCAGCAGATGACTGGTATTATCATGCAACATCCACCTATGTATTCAGCAGTACATCATGAAGGCAGGCGTTTATACGAACTAGCGCGTGAGGGCATAACGGTGGATGTACCAGCTCGGCCGGTAAACATTTATCGTCTGGAATTGATAGACATGGGTGAAGATGAACACGGCCAATGGGTGGATTTAGAGATAGAATGTTCGCGTGGAACTTATATTAGAACATTATGGCATGATCTAGGACAGGCCCTAGAATGTGGTGCTTATATGGAACAGTTAGAGCGAACTAAGGCTGGACAATTCACTATCTCCGAAGCGATACCATTAGCCAATTGTTCTGCTCAGGGTGTCTTGCCGCCTGATTTCCCATTCCGGGATTGGGGAGAGGTTATGGTAAACGGTGCAATTAAAAATAGAATCAGTAACGGTAATCCCGTTATGGTACCGAGTACCATGGAGTTGGGCAAAATAATTATTAAAAATGTTGAGGGAAATTTGTTGGCTTTAGGTGAAATAACAAGTAACCTGGCTTCCGAATGTATACTAAAACCTTGGCGTGTGATACCGTTTGACAACAAAGGATGATGACTACATGCAGTTGGTGAGAGGTCTGGAGAATTATCATAAACATGGGAAGTTGCATTTAGCTTTAGGTAATTTTGATGGTGTTCATTTAGGCCATCAGATATTGCTGAATCAGGCTAAGACCCAAGCCAAAACTCAGGGCGGTAAATCTGGAGTGCTGATATTTGAACCACATCCTTTAAAGGTATTAGCACCGCAAATGGCACCGCGTTTATTAGCAACTCCGGAACGCAAGTTAGAGCTGTTTGCTGCCCTAGGGTTGGATGAAGTAATTATTGCTGATTTTAATCACGAAGTAGCGGGATGGTTACCAGGATACTTTGTTAACGAGATTCTACTGGGCAAGCTCGGAATTGCTGGTGCCTATGTGGGGTTTAACTATAATTTTGGGCATAAGGGTGCCGGGGATTCTGCATTATTGGCTACATACGGGCAAGAGAACGGCTTTCAGGTTGAGGTTATTCCCCCGGTGAAAATTAATGATACCGTGGTCTCTAGTACTATTATTCGCAATTGCTTGGAACAAGGAGAGGTTGATATAGCTCGTTTGTTATTGGGTTATACTCCATCTCTGACCGGTAGAGTAATTGAGGGGGAAAAACGTGGCCGCTTAATCGGTTTCCCGACCGCCAATATTGCGCCACCAGTAGAGATGTTAGTACCGAAGACCGGGGTATATGCAGCTATGATTAAGTTAACAAATCGTCTGTTTCCAGCCGTCCTTAATATTGGCCAAAAGCCAACTTTTCATGAGGAATACCCTTTAACGATTGAAGCACATTTGATCGGCTATCAGGGTGAATTTTATCAACAAACGGTAGAGGCATTCCTAATCAAGCGCTTGCGCTCCGAGATAAAATTTACTTCGGCTCAGTCATTAATTAGTCAGATTAATCAAGATATCGGAGCAGCAGTTCAGGAAATCGAGGCTTGGCAGCCGACCCAGTTAGAACAATCGTGGGTATCTTAGTGCGGTAAGTTTACTTTTGGTTACCGCTGTGCTAGAATAATTTTTGGCATCCTCTGGTAGTTAATACCTAACCTGAGGTAGCTTACCGGTAGTAGGTTATTATCGGTGGACTATGCTTAAGCATGGTCTTAACCATCGACTAGGTCACACGAGTTTCCCGGCGTGTCACTTGGTTGGTGGCGTTTCTGATGCCAACAAGTAATGGGAGGTGAAATACTCATGTTAACTCCGGACAAGAAGAATGAACTAATTAAGGATTTTCAGGTTCATGAAAATGATACTGGATCTCCGGAGGTGCAGATTGCGCTCTTAACTTTTCGCATTAACTATCTTAATGAGCACCTTAAGCTACACAAGAAGGATCATCATTCCCGGCGTGGGTTATTGAAGATGGTTGGACAGCGGAGAGCGTTGCTTAATTATCTGAAGGACAATGATTTCGACCGGTATAAGACTATCGTTACCCGGTTGGGATTGCGTCGATAAAGAGCGGTATTACCGCTCTTTCCCTTTATCTGAGGCCGCATTTCCGTACCGGGACGGTTAATATGACCTCAAAATCCGGGGCAGACTCTTAAGGAGGCTAGCCCCGGATAAATAAATTACCTCATAATAAAGGAGGGAAAAAGCTACTGATGCAAACATTTACCACGATGGTTGGAGGACGTTCCCTGAAGGTGGAACTCGGCAAGTTTGCCAAACAAGCTAATGGTTCAGCCATGATTTATTACGGTGATACTACCGTGCTGGTGGCGGTTACTTCATCCAAAGATCCCAGAGAAGGGGTCGATTTCTTCCCGCTTACGGTTGATTATGAAGAAAAACAGTATGCAGCAGGCAAAATCCCCGGGGGATTTATCAAACGGGAAAGCCGTCCTACCGAGCATGCTACTTTATCGGCACGTCAGATTGACCGTCCGATGCGCCCCTTGTTTCCCAAGGGTTTTCGTAATGATGTCCAAATCGTTACTACCGTCATGTCAGTGGATAAAGATAATCCACCGGATGTCACTGCGGTAATCGGGGCTTCAATAGCCCTCAACATCTCAGACATTCCCTTTAAAGAACCGGTGGGTGCCGTTTCAGTTGGTATGGTTGACGGTCAGTTTGTCATCAATCCTACAGTGGAGCAGATGGAAACGACCCGTATGCACATCACGGTAGCCGGTACCAAAGGCGCAGTTATGATGGTTGAAGGTAGCTGTAATGAAGTTCCTGAGGACATCATGCTGGATGCTATTTTCTTTGCTCATGAAGAGATTAAACGGATTGTGGAATGGCAAGAACAATTTATACCTCAGGTGGTCAAACCAAAGATGGTTGTACCACTTAAACTGACCGATCCAGAAATGGATGCTGCCATTAAGGGATATGCGGCGGCTTCCATGCTGGAAGCCCTACAATGGCCTGAAAAGCTGGAACGCGAAGATCGGGTAGCCCAGGTATATAACGAGGCCAAATCCCACTTTGCCGAAATCTACCCTGAGCAAGATAAGACAGTTAATAGTATTCTAGAGAGCTTGGAAAAAGAAACCGTCCGCCGCTTGATCTTGGATGAAGGTAAGCGAGTGGATGGGCGTGCCCTCAAGGAAATTAGGACGGTTACCTGTGAGGTTGGTATTTTGCCGCGTGCTCACGGGTCTGCTTTGTTTACCCGTGGTCAGACTCAGGTGCTTTCTGTAGCTACTTTGGGTGCGATTAGCGATAACCAGATGCTTGATGGCTTAGGTATTGAAACTTCAAAGCGCTACATTCACCATTATAATTTTCCGCCTTACAGCGTTGGTGAAACGGGGCGTATGCGTGGACCAGGCCGCCGTGAAATTGGGCATGGAGCTCTAGCGGAACGGGCTTTGTTAGCAGTATTACCTTCAGAAGCCGACTTTGCTTATACGGTGCGGGTAGTTTCAGAAGTTCTCGAATCCAATGGTTCCAGTTCCATGGGCAGTGTCTGTGGTAGCAGTATGGCACTTATGCATGCTGGCGCACCAATAAAGAGCCCAGTAGCTGGTATTGCCATGGGACTCGTCAAAAACGAGGATCGTTACGCTATATTATCAGATATCCAGGGCATTGAAGATGCACTTGGTGATATGGACTTTAAGGTAGCAGGAACGGTCAATGGTGTAACCGCAGTACAGATGGACATTAAAATAGCTGGCGTCAGTCGTGAGATCATGAGCAATGCTCTGGCTCAGGCTCGTGAAGGCCGCTTGTTTATTATGAGCAAAATGGCTGAAGCGATTAGTGAAGCCAACACCGACATGTCACCATTTGCTCCTCGAATGATTTCTTTGATGATTCATCCAGACAAAATCCGCGAAGTAATTGGTCCAGGCGGCAAAATGATCCATAAGATAGTCGATGAAACCGGAGCTAAAATTGACATCGAAGATGATGGTCGGGTCTTTATTATGGCCGGTGATCAAGCTTCAGCTGAGAAAGCCCGTTTTTACGTGGACGCCATTGTCAAAGAAGTTGAAGTTGGGAAGGTCTATAATGGCCGTGTTACCCGCTTAATGGATTTTGGCGCTTTTATTGAAATTATTCCGGGGATATTTGGAGCTTCCGGTAAGGAAGGTCTTTGCCATATATCCCAATTGGACGAGAATAGGGTCGGTAAGGTTACTGATGTGGTCAATGTTGGTGATGCAATTACCGTTAAAGTAACGGAAATTGACCACCAGGGTCGCATCAACCTGTCCCGCAGAGCAGTATTACTGCAAATGAAGAATGCTGCTGATCCTAATCGGGAGGTATCTGGTGATGAATCGCGTCCAACCAGGCCGGACCAACCGCCTCGTTTTGACGGAAATCCCCGTGGAAACTAGGATATGGGCTCAAGTAATTAACAATAACCCCCAATAGGTGCAATTGGTACCGGCCGATAGGCCGGTATTAGTCTTTTTAAGGCTAAAATATTTCCCAGGCAAAGGTTATCCCAATTAAAGAGTAATACCGGCCAGACAGGCCGGTATTACTCTTTTAATAAATGAATAGATATAGACTAGTTCAAAATCTAACGGTAAGGCAACCGCGTTTAGAAGATAGGTGGTTGGATGCAGGGTAGAAAAGAGGCACGACCTCCGGCCAAATTATTGGTAATCACTACCCTTTTGAGTCTGATACTATTCGGCGGGATCATGGAACGTTGGGAAAGGGACCTCTACGGTGCGAAACCTGGAGTATATCTAGAGGAAATCGAGGTGGGCAGCTATTTGCCCCACGAATTAATGCCAATCCTGGAAGAGAAGGCAGCACGGGAACAAACTATGCCGGTTGAACCTGGTATTGATAAAAATGGACAAATTATTAGAGGCGAGGCTGGTATATCGATTGATGTGGAGGCTACCTTGGAACGAATACTTGCAGCTGCTCCCGGTGAACATGTATCAGTAATAAGAATCCAGGCGTCGCCTCGTTATAGTGAAAATGATTTGATCGGACTTGAGCAAACCTGGGGTAAGTATTCGACCTGGTATCGGGGATCATTAGCGCGAAAAAGCAACGTGCGTTTAGCTTGCCAAACCATTAATTACACCGTTTTATGGCCAGGTCAGATATTCTCTTTTAACCAGGTAGTTGGTCCTAGAACTGCCGAGTACGGTTACCATCAAGCGCCAGTTATGTTGGATGAGGAATTAGTACCCGGGGTAGGGGGCGGAGTATGCCAAGTTGCTACCACTTTATATAATGCGGTGCGTTTATCTGCATTGCCAGTGCTAGAGCGTCATACCCATTCCGGTAAGGTTAACTATGTGGCCAAGGGTTTAGATGCCGCGGTAGCTGATGGGTATATGGATTTAAAATTCAAAAATAACCGAAGTAGCCCAATCATCATTCGCTGTTATACCACTGGTGGCAGAATAACTGCCGCTATCATAGGGCGATAACTGATCGACAGTATAGAGGGGGAGGCAGATCGGTGAGGATATTTTTCATAAATAGGCGTCAAGTGAGGGGTATTCTGTTAGTTACGCTACTAACCCTGATAGCTA
>JBLNAS010000201.1:0-4831 GCA_050259475.1 Methylocystaceae bacterium | reverse complement strand
GCGACGATTTCCTTATCCATAGGAATATCAAGTATATTCCTGATAGTCTCATTATCCTGCAGGGGGCCGGTCATCCAACAGGTACCTAATTCAAGCGCTCTGGCGGCGAGTACCAGGTTTTCCATAGCTGCACTAGCACTCTCGAGGTGCATTTTGCGAATAGGAGAAATATCACTAGCTTCGGTAAGTACTACGACAATCATTGGCGCACCACCATAGGTACGGGCATATTCCACAAAGGCATCACGACTGGCCTGATCCCAGTCTTTAGCGTAAGCTTCACCGATTATACCGTAGCTATCACCGAGTTGCTGTTTCTTTTCTCCGGTAACTACTATGAATTCCCACTGCTGCATCCGCATGCCGGTTGGTGCCCAATTGGCAGCGTCTAATATCTTCAAAACCACTTCTTTATCTACCGGATCTGACCGGAATTGCCTTACCGAACGGCGGTTATAGACTACCTCGAAAAAATCCAATGTGGTACCTCACTTTCTTGAATTGGAATTATTTGGTTAAATGTATTATAAATGTTAAGCAACCTTTTGACAATCAAGATAGCTTTGGAGTGTGGCACGGGTCCATAGACCAACTCCTGATACCAGTAATATAAGTTACAGAATACAGGCTGGTTAATAGGGTTATGTAATAACCGAAGTTTGGGCGTAAAATTAAGTTTGTGGTTGATATAGATGCCAAAAAATAAGATGATTAATCCAATGTATAAAGCTAAATCTTTGGAGATGAGACAAATGGATAGCAAAATAACGATACAGGATATTATAGCCGGGTATATCCCGGTTAAACTGTTATACGATCATATTAGGCTAGTTGATCCGGTAAAAAAACGAGTGGAAATGAACATTCACCCCCAGTTAGATGAGGAGATGCAGTATAATACGACTTGCTTTCAGTTCTGGAACCAAAATAAGGTATGTGAAAACTGTATCTCAGTACGGTCTTATTACGCTGGCGAGACCTTCGTAAAAATTGGGTATAACGGTGACAAGCTTTTTTTGATCACCGCCGTTGCTCTCGTCGTCGATGGCAATCAACGGGTGTTAGAATTGGTGAAGGACATTACCGGAAATGGGCTTTTAGATGTCCGAGGTCAGGATGGTGATGAAATCTACCAGATGGTAGGTGAAATCAATGACCTAATTGTTCGGGATATGTTGACTGGTACTTATAACAAACGATACGCTTATGAGCGTTTACCCTATGAAATATTGGAAAGTGAGAAAAATAGCAGCGGCTTGTCAGTGATTATTACGAGCATTGATAATCTTGAAATTGTCAAAACTAGCCACGGTTATGTAGTTGGCGATCATATGATAAAGGAATATATCCAAATTCTTGAACAATACTCACGGTCACATCTTGGTGTTTGGTTAGCCAGATTTGGTGAATCTGAATTTCTAATGGTACTACCGGGTGTTTCTGAACGCGAAGCCGAGCTACTTTGCGATGTTATCAGTCAGGATTTAAATGGAGTGGAGTTTAACTTAAAAGGTAAAACATCAGCTATCAAAGTCAGTTTTGGTGTGCACACGGTTAATTTGGAAGGAAAGAGTGTAAGTGCTGAAGACTTGGTTAATTATACGGATATGAGTATAGTCATGGCTCGGAAGAAAGCTAAAAGCAACCGGATTAATCCCTGGTATGATAGCTTTGTGGATAACTTCGGCCTGAGTTCACGGGAACGTGAGGTGGCTAAGCTGCTTTTAGAAGGGCGGACGAATGAAGATATATCACAAATGCTATTTATAGGTATTCCGACCGTGAAAAAACATATCTCCAGCATCTATCTAAAAACGGAGGTTAATTCACGGTCAGAATTCCTGGCTTTGTATCAAAGTTATCAAAATATCCATTAATAATAACTAGGAAAATAAGAGGAGTGCTTTCCGAACCAAGTGTAACGGAAATCGCTCCTCTTTTGTTATGCCTAGGTAATTTGTTGAGATGGAATTACTTGCTAATGATTAAAAGTGTGAAATTCAGTAACTGGATTGCCGGTAGATGATGCCAACTTTAGCTGCCCGAGTAAAAGTATACCTTAGTACCATACCGTCAAGTAATTCCTAATAGTACCATTAAATTAGAAAACGACTTATTTAGGTGCAGAGATAAACCCTTAAAAGTAGATTTGTGATCGCAAGCTATATTATTAGGAGGTGAATCGGATGTTAGGTATCAAAGAAGATTTTCAGGCCGTGGTGTTTACTTTGGGGCGCGAGAATTACGCCCTTCCCATTCACAATGTTCAGGAGATTATCCGGATGCCCAAGGTGATTGCCCTGCCTTGCAAAGCCCCGTATTATCTGGGCATTTCCAATCTAAGGGGTCAGATCGTTCCAGTGTTAGATTTAGGTCAAAAGCTAATAGGTAACCCCTCTCACTTTGATGACAACACCCGGGTGATAGTAATTGAGTGTGGGCCATCTACTTTGGGAATTACGGTCGATGCCGTAAAAGAGGTGGTAAACATTTCCCGAGATTGTATAGTCGATGCACCCGAAGTCGGGAAGGGGCAGGGCAGTCAGCTGGTGGGAATTGCTCGGTTAGCAGATCAGCTGGTGTTGCTGCTGGATATTGAAAAGACACTATTGAACTAAGTAAATTAACTCACTAAGAGTTCATAAATCAGTAAAGCAAAAGGATGGCGATAAATGTGAAGATGACAGTTGGCAAACGTATAGCTTTTGGGTTCAGCCTGATATTACTACTTTTGGTTTTGGTGGCCGGTATCAGCATATCCGAATTCATTAAGGTGAGTAATGCTACCAAAGACGTCAGTTCAGTACACCTACCCCAGTATATTGCCGCTGAACAGGGATTAAACAATATACTAGAGAAAAGTGCCAGTATTAGAGGGCTCCTGCTAACGCAGGATCATAGCCATCTTGCCACTTACCAGCAAGCCAAGACCAATTTCGATAAGAATGTAGATTATTTGGGAAAAACCTCTTTGACCGCCCAAGGGAGAAAACTGATAGCTGAGGTTCATGACTTGGATCACAAGTATACCAGGTTAGTAGAAAGCGAACTGCTGCCGCTAGCTGAGCAGGGTAAAGTGCAGGAAGCAAACCAGCTGGTGAAGGATAAAGGTGCTCCACTCGCTGGACAATTAAAAGCCAAGATGCTTGAGTACGACGAACTGGTTAAAACTGAGATGCTTGATGAAAACCTAAGGACTATGGCTACGGTGAGCCGGGGGATAGCCGTAAATATTACTATCACTATCATCGCGTTAGTGCTAGGAGTATTAATTACCCTTTTAATCTCCAGACAGATTACCATTCCGTTAGCTTTGGTGGTAGCTAACCTCAAACAAGTAGCGGCAGGTAACCTTGCTGATTCGGTTCCCCGAGCGGTAGCAGAACGGACTGACGAGCTTGGCGATTTAGGGAGATCGATCGATGAGATGAGAACCAGTCTTCATGACATCATTGGACAGATCTCTCTGATGTCTACTGAGATAGCGGCTTCCAGCGAGCAGATGTCGGCAGCGATACAAAGTATTTCAGCTGATATGGAGGAGGTATCTGCTGCCACCGAGGAAATATCTGCTGGTCTGGAGGAGGTCTCCGCTACATCTCAGGAATTGAATGCTTCCTCGGAGGAAGTGGACTCCACGGTAGCGGAAATGGCGCATCAGGCATTAGCGGGTTATAAACAAGCAACTGATATTTCACGAAGAGCCTCAGAAGTTCAGGTTAGGGCTGAAAAATCACGAACAAATACGCTTGATCTTTACCGGGATAAACAGGCCAAAGTAAGAGCTGCCATCGATGACGCGAAAATCATCGAGGAGATTTCCAGCTTGACGACCACCATCGCCAACATTGCCAATCAAACCAACTTGCTAGCCTTAAATGCAGCTATTGAGGCAGCCCGGGCAGGTGAACAGGGTCGCGGCTTTGCGGTAGTGGCCGATGAGGTAAGAAAACTGGCTGAGCAGTCTTCACGTACCGTTGGTAATATCCAGGGTTTGACCAAGCAGGTGCACCTTTCAATAAGTAATCTGGTTGATAACTCGGGAGATATTTTAAAATTCGTTAATGATCAGGTACTAGCTGATTATGATGTTTTGGTGGAAATGAGCCAACATTATAATAATGATGCCGCCATGTTTGCTGATTTGACCGAAAATGCCTCCTCGCTAGCTGACCAGGTATCCAAATCGATGGAGGAAATGACGAAGGCAATAAATTCTGTTGCTTCCACCATCAATAGCAGTTCTCTAGGTGCTCAAGAGATTGCTCAAGGTTCAGATAACACCAGCCGTTCCCTGGCTGAAACTTCAGTCACTATTGGTAAGTTAGCTGAGACTGCGGAACAACTAAGAGCCAACACCTTGAGGTTCCAATTGTAGGTTTATAACGCAAAGTCCTATAAGAGCGAGTGGAAGTCACTCGCTCTTTTGTAATTAAGGGGGTGGGGGTTTCTATAAGCTTTTTAAATGGAAAATGTTAACCCGAAAAGAAAAGTTACTATTTGGAGGTGAAGCTAGGCGGAAATCGAAAAGCGGCAAAAGATTTAGGTAGTAGTAGGGGGTTAATAATTCGCCGGAAGGTAGGGAAAGGAAACCGGGGTTAAAACACCGAATTAACTAATATCAGTAACCTTCTGTGGATTAAAAATACGAACCGCTAAAGGTATTAAAATAAGTAGGTGAACCAAATTGTTGAACCTGAGTGAACTAACAGAACGTGATCTAGAAGTTATGGAGATAATGCTCTCAGGTGTTGAGGGTGCGATAATAATCGATAACCAGGGCAAGATTCGGATCTGCACCTCATACTTTATACGTTTGTCAGGGTTGGAC